>NZ_JBHFNQ010000194.1:0-68300 GCF_041929345.1 Floridaenema aerugineum BLCC-F46 | reverse complement strand
CCACCTGAAAAAGTAAGGTCGGCTCGACCTGAACTTAACGCCTGTGGACAAGTTGGTGCCGACACCCTTGGTTGAAGCAGGAAGAAAACACCACATCAAATTAACAAGTTTAGTTAGGTTTGGATAGGTTTTTCAGAGCAGGCGTAATGAAAGCAGAGCTTCTCAAAAGATTGTTTAGGGCGATCGCTAGTTCTGACCAAGAAGCGATTGATAAACTGACACACCTAGTTATTGAGGAAGAGCGTAGTAAGGGGCACACGCTGCTGGCTCAGCAATTAGAGAATATTACAAAGAAGAGCCAGAAAGAAAAGTCCAACTCAAGCAGTAAAGCAACTTCTTCAACACCACAGAACTTACAAGCTCTCAGCGAACTCTCAACGAGTAAGCGATCGAATCTTCCTTTGTTTACCGTCATACCAAGGGATAAATTGCGGCATTACATGGTGCTGCCGGAAAATATTGAGAAACGTTTCCGCAGAATTGAGCGCGAGTATGCGGCTAGAGATCGGCTGGCTCAATATGGACTACGCTACAGACAAAAAATTCTCTTATATGGCCCTCCCGGATGTGGAAAAACGCTAGGAGCAGAGCGTTTAGCTTGGAATACGGGATTACCGCTACTGAAAGTTAAATTTGATGCGATGGTGTCCTCTTTTTTAGGTGAAACGGCGAGCAATTTGAGACAGGTATTTGAAGATGCAGCAAAAAATCCATCTGTGTTGTTTTTAGATGAATGTGATTCGATCGCTAAATCAAGAGAAGATTTTCAGGAGGTAGGAGAAATTAAGAGAGTAGTTAATACATTCCTGCAAATTTTAGACGAATATGAGCCTAACTCCGGTCTATTGGTAGCCGCTACTAACCTGAATAAATCTCTTGATACTGCCTTGTGGAGACGATTTGATGACTTAATTGAAGTACCACTACCTGGGAAGCAAGAGTTAGAATTTATACTAAAAGAAACTTTATCTGCAATTGAAATAGGTTCTATTAATTGGTCTAGCATCATTGAGCAGATGAGAGGTTTTTCTGCTGCTCAAGCTGTAAGAGTAGCACAAGATGCTGCTAAAAGAGCCATTCTCGAACGAGAGGAACTAGTTATTCAAGAGCATTTAGAAGAGGCTATTGCTGAAATTAAAGTTTCCTAGAATTAAGTTTTGGTGTTTGGAGAAAAGATGGTTAAAAGTTCTCAGGGATTTCCGCATATTCAGCTTAGGTTAACAACAGAAGGAACAGCTTCACCAGCACCGTCGGGAGCAAGAAAACAGAATCCTCAGACAGCAGCAAATTTAAGTGATAGGCAAGGACATGGTAAACGCTTAAAAAGTTCTATAGATTCCTTAATATCATATTGGGAAGATACTCAAGAGAAAAGAGAAGAAGAGGAAAAACCCCCACTTCCTGAAACAGTTAAACCGATCGTTCTACAAATTGATCCAATTGCTTTTGATGCAGAAGATTTGAGAAAATATGGAATTGAGGTAATAGCTGAATTAGAAGATGGTTACATTGTTGGTGCCTCGGTTAACGATCCAGACTTCAGTAAGTTACGAGAAAAAATAGAAAAATTTATTAAAGAAGAAACAGGAGGTAAAAAAGTTTCAGAAATTTGGGATATCCTGGAGAGCATTAGACGACCAGATTACATTCTGTCCCAAGGATTAATAGAGCATTGGGATTTAGTTAAAGATAATGATATATATACAATTGATGTGGGCATTGCTTGTCTGGGAACTAAATCACAACTACCTAATTACCCACAACGTAACCCTGATGAAAGTGATGAAAAATATGCAATACGAATTAATAGCTGGATTCAAAAGCGTCAATTAAAGGAGAGGGACTTTTTAAATGGATGTTGGGTAAACAAAAGCATCATGGAATAATTAAAGATGTCTCTAGAAGTGCAGGAACGATTCAGAAAGATTGGACATTTGTTAATTCATTTGATCTCACGGAAGCTTTCTGTATAGCAGTAGTTGGACACGAAGGTTGGAATAACGATCCAGAAGCTAGTGTTCCCTACTCTTTAGTTGTTAGTTTTGAAGCAATAGAAGCTGATATTGAGATTTATGCTACACTCGCAAAAGCTCAGGTCTTACTAGAAGTTGAACAACAGGTAGAAATTCAAGCGACTGGGAGTTTTTAAAGTGAACACAAATTGCAAGTTAAGCTTTTATTCATTGCTGTCCTTTTCCAATTTAGTTCCGCAAATTTTACAGAAGTTAGCATCTGGATCATGTAAGAACAAACCGCAATTATGACAAGGGATTTCTACTTGATTAGCCGACTTAACTACGCGCTTAATTAAATCTCCAACCTGCCAGGGAATCAACGCAATCCCGGTAAAAATCATCATAATCGTCAAAAATCGACCAGCTTCTGAGATGGGGGTAACATCACCAAAGCCAACAGTTGTCATCGTTACTACGGAAAAATAAGCCGCATCTAAAAAAGTTCGGAAAACTTCAGGATTTACAGGATGTTCAACTTGATATATTAAGCCAGAGTAAACAAAGACGATCGCAAATAAAGTAAAAATAATCCGAGTCAGAATTAAACTATCTTCTGTGGTAAGATGGCCAGGTAAATTCTTGGGATCTAAGAATCTTAACAATCGCAGAATTCTCAACCAACGAAATAGACGGATAAAGCTAATGTCTATCCATCCGATAAACACAGGTAAAATAGCAATTAAGTCAATTACAGAGTAAAGACTAAATAAAAATTCATACTTGTTCTCTACACACCAGAAACGCAATAAGTATTCCAAGACAAATATCAGTAATATTACGGAATCAATATAGTTGAGTCTGTTACGTATATCCTGAGAAATACTAAAAGTTTCAATGACGAAAATTACTGATGATAATAAAACTAAACCTGTAATAATTAAATTAATGGATCTACCAATTGGCGTTTCAATGTCTTCTAGATAAAAAGAGATTTTTTTGCGGAGCAGCATAGGTCAAACGTAGATTCTGACTGTGACAGAGTGCATCTAAAACGACAAAACTGAATTCGTCAAGCCAAGGTAGTGTAGAAAAGTATTTTTTGGCGCGATCGATAAATACTTGACGATTGATGGGTATCTTAAGTTAGGGTGTGAGCAATGGGAACTTGTTTAATACCATCCAGATAACAGGAGATCATTACTCACCAAAACCCACCAGGGATGTATTACTACTGTTGAGCGTGCTAATTTTGAGTAAACGACATTTGGTGTAAGTAAGTGGTGGAAACAAACAAAGCAGAACACCTCTCAGGAGCAGAAGCAATGGGATTAACTCATGCAACTGCGGCACGCTACAAAAATCTATCTAAGCAAATTACAAACAATCTTCCCACTCCTCTAGCAAATTCCATAAAGTTTTAATATGCGTATCCTAATCTATTCCTACAACTATTATCCTGAGCCGATCGGTATTGCCCCGTTGATGACTGAATTGGCAGAAGGCTTAGTTAAACGTGGTCACGAAGTTCGGGTGGTCACTGGAATGCCGAACTATCCGCAGCGACGTATTTATCCAGAGTATCGTGGTAAGTTCTATAAATGCGAAGAAAGAAACGGCGTTAAGATTGAGCGCAGTTACGTTTGGATTCGTCCGAAACCGAGTTTGCTAGATAGATTACTATTAGACGGTAGCTTTGTCTTAACCAGCTTTATTCCGGCTTTAATTGGGCCAAGACCAGATGTAATTTTGACCACAGTACCACCGCTACCTGTTTGCTTATCGGCTACTTTAGCGGGATGGGTGCATAACTGCCCTGTGGTGTTAAACGTTCAAGATATTCAACATGAAGCGGCTGTTCATGTAGGATTGCTAAAAAATAAATTTGTGATTCGTGCTTTTGAAGCCTTAGAAAAATTTGCTAACCGCGCCGCAACTAGAATTAGCGTAATTGCCGATGGATTTGTGGACAACTTGGTTGGTAAAGGTGTCCCCAGAGAGAAAATAGACTTGATTCCCAATTGGGTCGATGTCAATTTTATTCGCCCGTTACCAAAGGAAAATAATGCTTTCCGTAAGGCTCACCAACTTGAAGGGAAGTTTGTGGTGCTTTATTCGGGGAATATCGCTTTGACTCAAGATTTGCCAACTGTGATTAAAGCAGCAGCTTGTCTGAGAGATAATCCAGATATTGTATTTGTGATTGTAGGGGAAGACAAAGCTCTGGGGCGGGTGAGTGATTATTGTCAAATGTATGGAGCATATAACGTTAAGCTCTTACCATTTCAACCTAGAGAAAAGTTGCCAGAAATGTTGGCAGCTGCTGATGTAAGTTTAGTTACCCAAAAACACAATGTAATTGCCTTTAATTTACCTTCTAAAATTCCTGTAATATTAGCTAGTGGTCGCCCGATCGTGGCTTCGGTACCTGCTACTGGAACTGCGGCTAAGGCAGTGCAACAAAGCGGTGCTGGTGTGGTGGTGCCTCCAGAAGATCCGGCAGCTTTAGCTTCTGCGATCGCCAAACTATACCAAAATCCAGAAAAAGCAGAAAAATTGGGCAAACAAGGTAGGCAACACGCGATCGATTTTTACTCATCTGAACAAGCATTGAGTCGTTATGAGGAACTCTTTACCTCTTTAATGCCGCAGATAGTACCGCAGACAGCTTCCGAAGTTAAACCTTTGCCTAACTAAAACCCCTGTTTCCGGGTCGGAATTACGATAAATATTATAAGTAGCAAACCATCTCTGTTAGATGTATCGTGAAAGCGATCGTTCCTGGAGATGGATTTGTGGTTTTTGATAAAGAAATATGAAGAGCGATCGCGAATCATACTTTGGGCAGACCAAGTATGCACTTACTGGGTTGTAGCTTGTGTTTAGGGGATAGATTAATAATAAAGCAAACTATATTAACCTGTGGCAGGTAGATGGGAATCGCCAGAAACCAAGATATTGAACGACTGCCCCTGTAGATACCATGACTCTCAAAGGCAAGTTATCATGAGAGGCAAAATGGCAAAATTGATTTTTCTGATGAACGCTAAACTATAGAAAACCCCTTTTGGTTACGGAATCCCAGGTCTGAACCTTTTGTTCAGATTAGGAATCATAAAAAAAAATTGCATAGTATTAAGGAGTTGAATGTCCGAGAACTTCCCAACAGTAAATTCCACCTTGACCACCGCAGTGGCAAATACTGATGCTAATAAGGCAGCAGCAGGTCAAGACGCAGATCAAGGAATGCTTGCCACAATTGTAGAAGCTGCATTAGACCGCAAAGGATCTGACTTGGTTGTATTGCGGGTGTCAGATGTATCCTATTTAGCTGATTATTTTGTCTTAGTCACAGGCTTTTCTAGAGTTCAAGTGCGAGCAATTTCTCAAGCAATTCAAGGCAAAGTAGAAGAAAATTGGCAACGTAAGCCTCTAAGAATTGAGGGACAAGCAGAAGCTAACTGGATACTTGTTGATTATGGTGATGTAATCGTCCATATCTTGATGCCGAAAGAACGAGAATTTTATAATCTGGAAGCATTCTGGGGACACGCAGAACGAGTTAATCTGCCTCAAGAACAAGATAGTTGATGATTTACACTACTCAATTTAATTGTCAAATGTCTTAACGTGCTGGCTTGACAGCAAGCTTTAACAAATAAGAGTGGATGGCAATGATGATGGAGTCTTCTGTTTCTGTGTGCCCGGTACCATTTGAACAGCAACCCATCAATGAGTACCAGGAACTAAAAGATTCCTGGTTTTTTAGCTGGGCTACTCTTGATTGGGGAAGTTATTCGCGAAAGATGGCTTGGATTTGGGGTTGGAGTTGGCTTCTCGCAGGGCCAGTGGCAGCGGCAAGTTTTCCGCCCCAAAAACTTGTGGGTCAGTTTATGCTTTGTGGTGGGGCAATAGCTAGTGTGTTTATGATTTTGGCACTGCTGCGGCTGTATTTGGGCTGGTGTTACGTGCGCGAGCGCTTGACCAATTCGACCGTTTTTTACGAGGAATCAGGATGGTACGATGGGCAATGCTGGAATAAACCACCAGAAGTGATCGCTCGCGATCGCTTAATTGTCACCTACCAAGTCCAACCGATCCTTCAGCGACTTAACAAAACTTTTGCATTGCTAGCTTTGATTTTCTGTTTAGGTAGCCTAATTTGGGTTTTTCTTTAACTCCCTGGCTCCTAATTAGTTGTAAATTAATATTGGGAATTAATCCAAAATCTAAAATCAAAATTCTAAAATTCCCGAATCGTCCCCCTCAGTGATAAAGTCTTACCCATGACAAGGGGAAAAAGAACTCAAACCGCAGAACTAGAAGTTAGACTGCTGCGGGAAGGCATTATTGAATCAGCACATCGCGTCCAAGCCGCTGTTTGTGACGACAAAGGGCGCGTACTTTCTGTAGCTGGTAATTCCGAAACGGCTACCTTTGCTCGTTCAGCACTCAAGCCTTTCCAAGCACTGGCAGTCACTACTACAGGCACTTTAGAACGTTACGGTCTGTCAGACCGAGACTTGGCAATTATCTGTAGTTCCCACCAAGGGAATATTGAGCAGGTACGACAAGTTTTTAATGTACTTTGGCGTTGTGATATCGATCCATCCGCGCTCCAGTGTCCCATTCCAGAAGGCAAGCAAAGTCCACTGGAATACAATTGCTCTGGGAAACACGCGGGAATGCTGGCTGTTTGTCAGCAACGCAGCTGGTCGCCTGTTAGCTATTTACAGCGCAATCATCCGGTACAACAGCTAATTTTGAGCAAAATCGCGGAATTGCTGCGAATGCCGGGAGAAGAGTTTATTCAAGCTCATGATGATTGTGGCGCTCCTACCTATTTGATGCAGTTGGGACAAATGGCATCTTTGTATGCTCAATTGTCCTCTGGAAACAATTTGGATATGGAACGCATTGTCCGGGCGATGACTAGTCACCCAAATATGGTGGCAGGCCCAGGCGAATTTGATACGGAATTGATGAAGCTTACTCAGGGCGAAATAGTTAGTAAGGCTGGCGCTGAAGGAATTCAGTGCATTGGTCGTGTTGGTGAAGGCATGGGTTTAGCGATTAAGGTAACAGATGGTGCTCAACGTGCTAAACGTGCTGTAGCTATTCACCTGTTGCGGCAAATGGGCTGGATTACTCCGACGGTGGCTGAATCCTTGGCAGAAACTTATCTCAACTTGGGTACTTACAAGCGTCTGGAAGTAATTGGAGAATTATCGCTTTTATAGTTGCAATTTGATTTGGTTTATGGTTATACTAGTGAGAGTGAATCAAAAGCAACGAAGCGACGCGGGATAGAGCAGTCTGGTAGCTCGTCGGGCTCGCAAAGCAAAATTAACTAAACGCTTGAAAGTTAATTTTGTTATGGGCTGTAAGCAGGGAAACTTGTTTGCGATCGCCTCTCAAATTCGGGGAAGCCTTTAGCGTGGTAATCCCGAGCCAAGCTCCAGAAATGGAGAAGGTGTAGAGACTCGATGGGAGGCACCCTAACAGTTAGGCTGAGGGTGAAGGGAGAGTCCAGACCCCAAACTGGAAGTCCAGGCAGCGAAAGCTGTAGTGGTAAGCATAACCCGAAGGTCAGTGGTTCAAATCCACTTCCCGCCACCAAATTTAAAAAGCGAAACCCCTAAGACATTTTTGTTTTAGGGGTTTTGCTTTGTCAGATCTGATTCCAGAAAGGAGGTAGAACCTCCCTCTCCCTCGTTCCCAGGTGGAACCTGGGAACGAGAGACACGAGAGACGAGAGAAAACCCTTGAAACAAAAATGTTTGCGGGCTTTTGCTTTATGCTGGAATTTAGCTATTTATACAAATAAAATTATGACAGTGAATTTACGGAAACCGATTTTAGTTGGCGGAGTTGGGCTTTCGTTTTTGCTTTGGCTGTGGCAAGGTGTGGATGATACGATCGGGCAGTTGGGAGAGTATGCTTTATGGAGTGCGATCGCTCTAGGTGGCGTGTTCTTACTCAGACAAAAGAAGGCGAAAAAGACTCAGGTAGATTTTGATTTGTCGCTGGTAGAAAGGGCGACTGTGGAAAAGGCGATCGCGCAAGCAGAAAGAGTAATCGATAAATTAGAGGTAGAAGCAGTTAATAGTGATGTCATCGCTAAACTGCGAGAAAAAGTTGGGGAAGTAACGACTAAATTAGACAGACAAGAGTTAAGTTTAGCGATCGCTGGTGGAAAAGCGGTTGGTAAAACTACTTTAAGAGAAGTTTTAGCCGAAAATTGGTTGAGTGAAACCAAAAAAACTGTGAGTTTACAGGAAACACCAGCTTTATTTGTGGCTGATGAAACTGGAAAATTAGCGGAAGCAGAAGCTTTGAAAGTTGCTAATACTGCTGATGTTTTGTTGTTTGTGATTAATGGGGATTTGACAGATTCGGAATGGCAAACTTTGCTGCAATTAAAGGCAGCTAATCAGCGGTTAATGCTGGTTTTTAATAAGGAAGATCAGTATTTGCCGGAAGATCGGGAAATTGTTTTACAACAAATCCGGGAAAGAACAAAGGGAATATTAGAAAAAGAAGATGTAATTGCGATCGCTGCTAATCCAAAAGCGATTAAAGTTCGGCAATATCAAACTGATGGAACAGTGCAAGAATGGTTAGAAGAATCTGTTCCGGCAATTTCAGCTTTAACTGAACGGTTGAATGTGATTTTAACACAACAAAGTCAACAGTTAGTTTGGGCGACAACTTGGCGAGAAGCTGTGGCTTTGAAAGGTGAGGCGAAGGAAGTTTTGAATGGGGTGAGGCGCGATCGATCTCTGCCAATAATTGAACAATATCAATGGATTTCCGCTGCTGCTGCTTTTGCTAATCCTGTACCAACATTAGATTTAATTGCTACAGGCGCAATTAACGCTCAAATGGTGTTAGATTTAGCGAATGTTTATCAGCAAAAATTCTCCTTAGAACAAGCGCAAACTGTGGCTGTAACTATGGGAAGTGCAATGTTAAAACTGGGGTTAGTAGAACTTTCTACCCAGACAATTACTTCATTTTTGAAAAGTCATGCAATTACCTTTGTTGCTGGGGGAGTTGTGCAGGGAATTAGTGCTGCTTATTTAACAAGAATCGCCGGATTGAGTTTAATTGAGTATTTCCAAGAACAAGAAATTAGTGCTGAGATTGGGGAAAATGCTTTTAGTGTGGAAAGGTTGAAAGAGAAATTGCAAAGTGTTTTTCAACAGAATCAACGAGTGGTTTTTCTACAATCTTTTGTGCAACAAGTTGTGGGTAAATTAATGCCGAGTTCGCCTCAGTTACAACTTGCTGCGGAAGAAAAACTTGGGTAATTTAATTCGCCTAATTAAATTACGCAATTATTGGTAATTTTAAGTAATGAAAATTACCAATAAACAATCTAAAAAAATATGGTGAACTAAACCTAGTTCAGATGGTAATGTAAAGGGAAAAACTATGGACTATTATTATGTCTTTAAGATTTCCCAACGATCCATTACCACTGAATTCTGCGTTTTATATTGAACGTCCTCCACTTGAAGAGTTAGCTTACTCTGAAATCATTAAAGCTGGGAGTTTCATTCGGATTAAAGCACCAAGAAAAATGGGGAAAAGTTCGCTGATGATCCGGTTGATCGATCGCGCTGTTAATCTAGGTTATCTAACCGTAAAAATAGATTTTCAGCAAGCTGATGAGGAAATCTTTACTTTCTTGTATAAGTTTTTGCGTTGGTTTTGTGCCAATGTTAGTCGCCAATTACAACTAGAACCGATGCTAGATGAATATTGGGATGAGGATATTGGTAGTAAAGTTAGCAGTACTTTGTATTTTCAAGGGTATTTGTTAAAGCAAATTGATGTTCCGTTAGTATTAGTTTTGAATGAAGTCAATCGAGTTTTCGAGCATCCTGAAATTGCTAGGGATTTTTTGTCTTTATTGCGATCGTGGCATGAAGAAGCGAAGCAGATAAAAATTTGGCAAAAACTGAGATTAGTGGTGATTCATTCCACAGAAGTTTATGTATCTTTAAATATGAATCAATCACCTTTTAATATTGGATTGTCACTTCAGTTACCAGAATTTACCTTAAAACAAGTGGAAGAATTAGCAGCACGTTATGGATTAGATTGGACAAATGGTAAGGATGCTGAACAACTAATGGCGATCGTAGGTGGACATCCTTACTTGATTAATTTAGCTCTTTATCATTTGGTTAATCAAAGAAAAAAATGGGAAAATATCGAGGAATTTTTAGCAGTAGCACCTAAACTAGAAGGAATTTATCACCAACATTTACTCAGTCAGTTAAATATAGTTCGAGACAATCCAGAATTAGGAGAAGTTTTAAAGCAGATAATTGCTGGTTCTAGGGAACCTTTAGAAGCGATCGCTGCCTATAAATTAGAAAGCATGGGTATAATTAAGCTGAAAGGTTCGTCAGCAACTATTAGCTGTGAATTATATCGCCAATATTTTCAGGAACAACTTTTACAAGTTAGTTCGTTGAGAAATTACTTTCCCAGATTGGCACAACAACCAGAGTTAAATACTGCTAATTTAGATGAAGTAACTCATTTATTCAATCGGAGCTACTTTGAGGAACAACTGGAAAAAGTATGGCAAGAATCAGCCGATAAAGAAAGTATTTCATTAATTCTTTGTGCTGTGGATTATTTCGAGTATTATGAAAAAACTTATGGTTATCAAGCAGCCAATTTATGCTTACAGCAAGTCGCTGATATTATCCGCAATGTGGTGCATTTTCCTAACGCTTTGGTAGCTCGTTATCAAAGTAAAGAATTTGCCATGCTGTTACCAGGAAAAAATCTAACTATTAGTCGGCAAATTGCTGAAAAAATTAGACAGCGAGTCAAGTTACTGGCAATTCCTTTTGAACCTCAAGGCATGGATGGTTTTAAAAATTCTCTTGTCACAGTTAGTTTAGGTATTGCTAGTAAAATTCCTAACCAAAAAAGTGATGTGAGTCAAATAATTTATCAAGCTACTCAAGCTTTGCTTGCATCTAAGAGAAGGGAAGGGGATAGCGTTAGCAATTATTTGCTTGCAGAATGAAGTTTTAGATAAAATATTCTAATCACTAAAAAATTTATTCCAATGGACAATAGTCACTATCAAGTTGGCGGTAGTCTAGCCACAGAAGCACCTTGTTATGTAGTTAGAAAAGCAGACTCAGAATTATATGAAGCCTTAAAAAGTGGGGAATTTTGTTATGTTCTCAACTCCCGACAAATGGGGAAATCTTCGCTGTTAGTTCGGACTAGACATAAACTACAACAAGAAGATGTTTTATGTACTACTGTAGATATCACTCGGATTGGTAGCGAAACAATTACCCAAAGTCAGTGGTATAAAGGAATAATTACTGATTTGTGGCGCGGTTTCAATTTGTTGGGAAAAGTTAATTTAAAAACTTGGTGGAAAGAACAAGAAAATTTATCGTTAGTTCAGCAGTTAGGTAATTTTATTGAAGAGATTCTCTTAGAGCAATTTTCTCACTCTCAGCTAGTAATTTTTATTGATGAAATAGACAGTATTCTTAGCTTGGATTTTCCTATAGATGATTTTTTTGCTTTCATTCGTTTTTGTTATAACCAAAGGGCAATTAATCCTGCTTACAAAAACCTGACTTGGGCGATATTTGGTGTAGCGACTCCCAGCGATTTGATTAGCGATCGCAATCGGACTCCTTTTAATATTGGTAAAGCTATAGAACTTAGTGGATTTACATTAGAAGAAGCTCAACCTTTAGCTAAGGGATTAACCGAAAAATTTAGAAACTCAGGAAGTATCCTCAAAGAAATTTTAACTTGGACAAATGGACAGCCATTTTTAACTCATAAATTGTGTAATTTAGTCTGGAATTTAAGCAGAGATTCAGTAAGCGATTCTCTAGAAATTTTGCCGGGAACTGAGGGATTTTGGCTAGAGAGTTTGGTAAAAACTTGCATCATTCAAAATTGGCAGAGTCAAGATGAACCAGAACATTTAAAAACGGTACGCGATCGCCTACTTCGCAACGAACAACGCGCCGGAAGATTACTAGGAATTTACCAACAAATCCTCCAAGGTATTCAAATTCCTACTGATGACAGCCGGGAACAAGCGGAACTTGTACTATCAGGCTTAATCGTCAAAAAAAATGGATTCTTGCAAGTTAAAAACCCGATTTATCAGGGAGTTTTTAGTCAAGATTGGGTGAAAAAAGAATTAAGCAAAATGCGTCCTTATTCCCAAACATTTGATGCTTGGATAATTTCCCAAAAAACTGATACTTCGCGGTTATTAAGAGGACAAGCTTTAAAAGATGCTCAACTTTGGACACAGGGAAAAAGTTTAAGCGACTTAGATTATCAATTTCTCGCTGCATCTCTGGAAATCGATCGCCAAGAAACCCAGCAAAAAATAGAAGCAGAACGCACTAAAGCAATTAAAATTCAATTAATTGAAGAACAAAAAAATGCCAAATTACAAAGATTAGTTTTAATATTAGTAAGCGGAGCATTTTTTCTCGCTTCCAGTTTAGTATTAATCGCATTTTGGCAGTTTCGCCAAGCTAGAATTAGCGAAATCAAAGCCTTAGCTTCATCCTCGCAAGGTTTATTTGCCTCCAATAATCAATTAGATGCAATGATCGAAGCGATTAAAGCCAAACGCCGCCTCAAACAGTTAGGAAATGTTGCTCCTGAAACGGCTAAAAATGTAGAAATAGCCTTAAGAAAAACAGTTTATGGAAATAATGAATTTAACCGTTTAATCGGACATCAGGGTAGTGTTTTGAGTGTTGATATTAGTCCTAACAATCAGTTCATTGCTACAGCAAGTAATGATAAAACTGTTAAAGTTTGGCGGCGAGATGGCACACTTTTACATACTTTAAAACATAGCGCAACTGTTCATCGGGTGGCTTTCAGTCCTGACAGTCGCCTGATTGTTTCTGGTAGTTTAGATGGGAAGATTAAACTGTGGGGCATTGATGGTAGATTAATTTACACTATTCAAGGTCATCAAGTTCCTATTTGGGGAGTGGCGTTTAGTCCTAATGGTAAATTGATTGCTTCTGGTAGTAGCGATAAAACTATAAAATTATGGACAATTGATGGTAGATTGTGGAAAACCTTAAAAGGTCATGAAAAAAGTGTTTGGAATGTTGCCTTTAGCCCAAATAATCAGATTGTTGCTTCGGCAGGAGTCGATAACATAATTAATCTATGGACAATTGATGGTAAATTACTGAAAACCCTCAAAGGACATCAGAATTCTATTTGGGATTTGGCATTTTGTCAGCAAAATAACTTATTAGTTTCTGTTAGTTCCGATCGCACAGCTAAACTCTGGAAACTAGACGGCACTTTAGTAAGAACACTGAAAAGCAACGATACCATGATTGGGGTTGATTGTCAGGGTGAATTTATTGCTACTAGCGGTACAAATAACATCGTTACCATTTGGAAAACAGATGGAACTTTTAGAAGGAACTTACAAGGACATCGGGCTTTAGTTCGAGATTTAGCTTTGACTTCAGATAGTTTAATAGCTGCTTCTGCTAGTGATGATGGTACAGTAAAACTCTGGCGACAGAATCAATTTCTTTTAAGACCTCTCTATGGACATCAAGGTACAATTTGGGAGATTACGATCAGTTCAGATAGTACGTTAGTTGCTTCCGTAAGTACTGATGATACCCTTAAATTATGGCAGGTTGATGGCACAGTTTTGCAAACTATCCAATCAGAACAATTGAGTTTTCGCAGTGTGGTTTTTAGTCCAAATAATAAAATGTTAGTGACGGTAAACAATAATGGTAATGTTCAGATTTGGGATTTGAATAAGCAAAACAAATTGTCGATTAAACCGTTACAAACTTTTAGCGCACATCAGGCTAGTCTTTATGCAGTTGCTTTGACTGAAGACCAAAAAATTATTGCTTCTGCGGGAGACGATCGAACAATTAAACTGTGGAATATTGACGGGAAATTACTCCGCAGTTTTATTGCTCATTCTGAAAGGATTTGGAAGTTAGCATTTAATTTTGACGGGCAATTTCTCGCTTCCGCTAGTGAAGATGGAAAGGTGAAAATTTGGCGAATAAATGGTGATTTAGTATCAACTCTTTCTCATGAAGGTGCTGTTTGGGGAGTTGCTTGGAGTCCGCAAAAAAATATCATTGCCTCTGCTAGTCGGGATGACACTCTGAAAATTTGGACAGTGGATGGCAAGCTTTTAAAAACTATTCCGGCGCAAAGTCAAGGGTTAACCAGAGTTGCTTTTAGTCCTGATGGTCAAACTATTGCTACTGCGGGAGTTGATAATACAGTAAAATTATGGAATCTTCAGGGAGAATTGTTAAGAAGTTTGCCGGGACATCAAGGAATGGTAATTAGTTTAGCTTTTACTCCTGATGGTAAATTTTTAGTTTCTGGTGGAGATGATAGCACTGTGATTATTTGGGATTTAAAAAAGATTGAGAATCTCAATGAGTTGGAGTATGCTTGTAATTGGGTAGGGGATTATTTGCGAACGAATTTACAGGTGGAAGAGAGCGATCGCAATTTGTGCGACAATATCAAATAAACTTATTGCAAAAGTAATAAAACTAGGATTTTTTACCACAGATATCCACAGATGAACACAGATAAACACAGATAAAAGATAGAGATTTTCTATTTTTGCCAGAGATATAGTGTAAAATACCCAATTAATTAAATATTAGCCAAAATAGAACTGTAGACATTTTTCCCGATTTAACCTTGAGTAACACACCATTCCCCGAAACTGAACCTTCCCCTGCACGGAGTCGCCAAGAATCACACTTTAACCGTGCTCGATCGAGTATTCGTCGCGCCATTTCTGGACATTCGGCAAAAATGCGGGCAATTTTGCGCCCGGAAATTGAAGTTTTAAATAGCACTTTAGAAAAGTTAGATCAAGGCGTAATTTGTATTGCTGCTTTTGGTTTAGTTAGTCGGGGAAAATCAGCAGTTTTAAATGCTTTAATTGGGCAGAAAATATTACAAACTGGGCCACTTCACGGCGTTACTCAATACCCTCGTTCTGTACGTTGGACGATCCCCCCCCTACCCCCCCTTAATAAGGGGGGGAGTAGTCAGGTACAAGTGGAGTTAATTGATACTCCGGGATTAGATGAAATTGAAGGACAAGCTAGGGCGAAAATGGCGCAAGATGTGGCGCGTCAAGCTGATTTAATTTTATTTGTAGTTTCTGGAGATATTACTCGCACTGAGTATGAGGCACTTTGTCAATTAAGAAAGGCGCAAAAACCAATAATTTTAGTATTTAATAAAATCGACCTTTATCCCGAACAAGATCGACAAACAATTTACGCAAATTTGCAAAGATTAGGTGCTGCTACTGGTGATGATTCGATTTTACAAGAGTTACTTTCCCCTGATGAAATTGTGATGATAGCAGCGGAACCTGCACCTTTACAAGTTAGAGTAGAAATGCCTGATGGCAAGGTAAGTTATGAGTGGGAAAGTCCGCCAGCACAAATTAATGAGTTAAAGCAGAAAATTCTCAAGATTTTAAATCGGGAAGGTCGATCGCTACTTGCCCTAAATGCCTTAGTTCAAGCTAGAGATGTGGAAGAAAGAATTGCCCGCAAAAGTATAGAAATGCGAGAAAAGGAAGCGGAAGATTTAATTTGGCAGTTTACTAAGTATAAGGCGATCGCAATTGCCGTAAATCCCATTGCTTTCTTAGATATTGTCGGCGGAACTTTAACCGATTTAGCTTTAATTCGCGCTTTAGCTAAATTATATAATTTACCGATGACTAGTTATGAAGCAGGAAAGTTATTAAAAACAATTCTCTTAAGTTCTGGTGGGTTATTATTAGGAGAAATTGGTACTAGTTTTTTGTGGGGATTAGGGAAAAGTGCGGCGGCAATTTCTGCGGGAGAAAACCCTTCTAATATTACAGCTTTTGCGGGTGCTGCGATCGCCCAAGCGGGGATTGCAGGTTATGGGGCTTATGCGATCGGTCGCGCCGCTCAAGTATACTTAGAAAAAGGCTGTACTTGGGGACAATTAGGCTCAAATACAGTCATTCAAGAAATACTAAATCAGGTAGAATCCCACACAATTCTTTATCGTTTACGCACAGAATTGCAGCAACACTTTGACAAATCTACTCCGTAATTTCTGCTTCCGAACGAGTCAACATTGATTCATTAGTTTGTTCAGCTTCTAAACGTTCTTGTGTCATTTGTTGCCGTGCTAACTCTTCAGTTGCAGAATTATCTCCTTGCTGAACTTCTGCTTCTGCACGATTCAACATTGACTCTTGCAGATGTTCCATTTCCAGACGCTGTTGCGCCATTTGTTCCCGCGCTTGTTTTTCTGTAGTCATAGTTTAACTCTCTGGCGATCGAACTTTTAACTTATGTATTTCGATACACTGAAACTCTTACCAGCCAAATTCATCTTCTTGGCTTAAGCACTCATTCATTTTTTATTTTAAGAGCTTTTTCTGCTATATGTATCAGTCCTTTGGGAGGTTTTTGGCGATTAACAGTTAAACGAGGTATTTGGTACTTATTTTTTAACCACCCTTGCCAAAAAAATCGACTATTGTACAAATATCCCGATTTATAATATTTAGCAGTAAACTTCTCTACCTTCTGATTTGACGCACCGTAAGGGTAAGCTATATGAGAAGCAACTGTTTTGTTAGGATCTAAACCTGCGGTACATTTCCTCAGTTGCACTTGTGCTGTTTCTAACTCATAAATTAACTCTTTATTAGTTAATGAGGTAAGTTTTTTGTGTCTTTGTCCGTGAGATTGAATATCAAAAAAGCCCTTGGCAAATCCTTCTCGCAAATTATTACAATTTATATTGAATGAAGTTTTATTTTCATTCTTTGTCATTATTCCCGGATTGATAAACAATACTACTTTAACTTTTTGATTATATTTCTCTGCTATACTTTCCAAAACTGGCAATAAATTTGTATAAAACGTTTTGTAAGAATCATCAAATGTCAGCATTATTGGTTTTTTGCCTATATGTTCAGGCGGAACTTTCCGGGAGTTAGTTATAAAGTAATCGTAAAGGTCTTGACTAGAAATAAACCAAAAATTATGATTTACTAAATAATCTACAACTTTGACAAAATCTTCCTTGGTATAATCGATTCTTCGCCAATTTTGGTTACTATTTTTTCCCTCTAAGCTTTGAGTATCAACAATACTATGAAACCCCAAAATAGGTATTTTTGGTATGGTGATATCTATAATCAACCAAATACTAGTAATAACCAATAATGTGGTAAGAAAAACCAGAACTGGAAAAGACTTCAGTTTTAGTTTAATGGATTTCATTTATTTAATTTTCGTGGAGGAAGTTCTGATTTGACAGCTTGACTACGGTGCGGAATAGGAGGTGCTTTCGGTTTACCTCTTTGGGGTGCTGGCTGTCTGACAGCTTTGTTTTGGGGCATTTGATGACGATGGGGTATGGGGGGAAACATGGGAGTGCGAAGTTTTATTAGTTGTTTTTCAATTGTTTGACGACCTATGTGAAAATGAGCGATCGTTGTAAATACTGATAACGAAAAGTAGAAAAATCGAATTGCCCAGTTCCCAGCGGCTAATAAAATAGAAATGAACTGGGGACTTAAATTAGCCTTTTTAGTTAAGCTAGTGATTTCAGTTCTGACTTTTTTCTCCAACTTTACCGCCAGAACCATTTCTTTTTTAGTTCGGGGTAAAATGGGAAATTGAGCGCTATAAGAATAGAAACCTAAAAACCCTTCTAAGTTAACTCTAGATTTTAAAAATGAGTCACTTAATGTTTGCGCTTCTTGGTATGTGATATTCTCATTGTCAGCAATTTCTTTGAGCCAAGTATTGTATTTGAGGAAAGGAGTAATGCTAAAAATTAGGGGTACTAGAATAATTAACAAAACGGCGCTGGTTTTGAGTTGACAATTTTTTGGTAAGATGACGCTGGCTAAGCCAAAACCCATACCGAGTACTGCAAAGATAATGATATTAGCGAATTCAACTACCTGTAAGATAGCTATGAATTCCCCAATAATCAGAATGTTGTAGATTAGTTCTTCACCGATAAAGTTGGCTATCAGCTTGAGGCTAACAGTGAAGAAAACCAAGCTACAAATAACCAAGATGTAGATTAATAATCTAAATAATAGTGTTAAAAGCCGCATTGAATTAAATGTTAGTTAAGTGGTGAGAAAAATCAGTTATCGGCTGTCTTACTAAGTTCCTCTTTTGCAGTTTTGGTGATTTGTTTGAGTGTTGTCAGATCGGGTGCTAAGTTTTGACTGTCCATGCTCAACCACAAAAGATACTCTATATTACCAGCGGGGCCTGTGATTGGAGACCAGGTTAAGCCACAATATTGCCACCCGATCGCTCGTGCAGCTGCAATTACTTGCGCGATCGCATCTGCTTGGTCGTCAGTATCCCGCACCACGCCCTTTTTGCCAACCCTGAACTTTCCTACTTCAAACTGCGGTTTAACGAGCAAAACTGTGTCACGGGGAGATTGAAGTAGTTGCCATAAGCTAGGAAGAATTTTTGCTAAAGAAATGAACGAAACATCTACCACCCCTAAATTAGCCACTTCCCCATCTCCGTACAACTCGTTTGGAGTCAAATAGCGCAAGTTAGTGCGTTCTTTTAAGATTACTCTGGAATCGTTGCGAATTCGCCAGTCAACTTGTCCGTACCCAACATCTACGCCGTAAACTAGCTTGGCACCAGCTTGCAGCAAACAGTCAGTAAAACCGCCTGTGGAAATGCCGCCATCTAAGCAAACTCGTCCTGCGATCGGAATAGTAAAGCATTTTAAAGCTTTAGCCAGTTTTTCTCCGCCTCTGGAAACGTAGGGCGATCGCTGTTTCACCTGAATTTGAGCAGTAGTATCCACCAACGTCCCCACTTTGTCAACTACCTGTTGATTTACCAACACTTCCCCCGCCTGAATTAACCTTTGCGCCAACTGCCGAGATGAAGTTAAATTAAGTTCAACCAACAATACATCCAGTCGTTGTTTTGTCATGAGTTCATCAAATTGTAGAGATTTATGCAGTTAATACACAGAAGCATATTGTAAACTGTTATTTATGTAACAATTAACTTAGGAAGTGTAAAAAATCATTGACTAGGGTGACTAAAACCAGTGGAAATAGAGAACAATAATTAAGTAAGGACTAAGTGTTTTGAGAATAGCAATTAATCAAGTTAGCTGTTCCTACCCAGTCTCCTTCATTAGCCCCTAGTAATAGTAATCTTAAGGAGATAGTCATGTTAGAAACTAAGTTAACCAACTGTGCAATTTTACTTTACCAATGGCTGTTGCCTAGAGTTTCAGCTAACCCCAAATTAACAGTTGATTTACAAGACTTTCAAGCATGGTCAGCAGAATTTCGGGAAAAACCATACAATTACACAGAAATTCTTGAAGCTATTCAAAAGTTAAAAGAACTGCAACTTATTCAAGTTAGCAAAACCGAAGTTACTTTGGAAGTGAAGAATCTGGAAGATTTGAGTGTACAGATGCAACTTCCTACTCAAATGTTATCGGTAGAAAGCGATCGCCAACAACGCCAAGAAAAAATAGTTAAATTAGTCAAAATTATTTCTGGTTCATTAGCCTTAGCTATAGCATCATTTATGATAGGCTTAACTATATTACAAAGGCAACCAGAAATTTTAAATACCCCTCATCCTTGGAGTGTTTTAGGAGAAAAAAATATTGGTTCGGGTAAGTAAATGACTTAGGAAAGATCAGGAGGTCTGAGATTGGTAAAGTTAGTAGCCCCATAATGGTTATCAATCATTTTGGCAGAAGTTCCCGTCCATCTGCCGATCGCCGTGCTATTAATATTCGCCTCTACACACAAGCTGATAAAAGTATGTCGAGTCTGATAGCTTTTGCGATATGGAATGTCACACTTAGCTAAAATTGACTTCCAAGCACGACCCGAAAAGTTGTGCTGATCGATAAATTTCCCTTTAGGGCTAATAAATATAAATGACTCAGGATCGACTATTTCAGGACCAATCTCATCTAAGATTGCCTGCACTTCTGAATTAATCGGAAAATCTCGTTTTCTCTGGGTTTAGTTCTACTGAACCCTGAGAAGCTTTACCCGATGAGGCTTGTGAGTACATATCAACTGAACGAAGAGTAATTGATCCTAATTCTAATTATCTACCCCACTGAGGCAGAGATTTCTAGAAACCGAAAAACCCTTACACTATCTAAGATGTAAGGGTTTATTTGGATGCCAGGAACCAGACTTGAACTGGTGACACGAGGATTTTCAGTCCTCTGCTCTACCGACTGAGCTATCCCGGCTGGCTGTTTTTTCAGCGCTTTATCAATATAACAGACATATTTCGACTTTAGCAAGGGTGTTTGGCAAAAAATTTGGCAGCACTTTTGTAAAGAGTTATGAAGGAAAATACCTGAATAACTGTTCATATATTAAAGTTAAATTTAGACCCGATGAGGAAACAACCATGACCACTGTCACCACCATGAAATGCGCTTGTGAATCTTGCCTTTGTGTAGTTTCCCTTAGTGAGGCTATTCAAAAAGAGGGCAAGTACTATTGCAGCGATGCCTGTGCCAATGGACACCCGGAAGGCAAAGGGTGTGGTCATCAAGGCTGTGGCTGTTAATTTAAAGCCAGTATTTAGAATCTCAGCAGTATTATTCGATCGCCATTCTCAACCCAGTTAGTCCAGCAACCGCTAAAAATAGGGAAAACTGAACTAAAACAATGCTAGGGCCTGAAGGCCAGTTAAACAGACCAGAGAAAAGTATGCCAATGATACTGCTGAGAGCACCTAAAGTTATTGACAATGTGAGAAAAGTACTGAACTTTTGGCCCAGTAATTTGGCGCAAGCAGATGGAATCACCAAAAAAGCATTTACTAACAAAATCCCGATCGCCTTCGTAGCCAAAGCCACAGTTAAAGAAAGCAACACCACAAACAAATAACGGTGTAACTGAACAGGGACACCCTGAACTTTCGCCACAGATAAATTCAAAGTTAATAAAACCTGTTCTTTTAAAGTAGATAACAGATAAATCGCACTAACAAAAAGCAATATTAAGGTGAGGATCAAATCCATCTGATTAACAGCGAGAATATCTCCAAATAACACATTCATCAACCCGCCTCGGTAGCCACGAATTAAGCTACTGAGGATAATTCCAATTGCTAAAGTCCCTGATAACACTACATTGAGAATAGTATCACTAGCTAAATCGGTTTGGTCAATTAAATAAAGTACAACTACACCAAAAATTAGCGTAAAAGGCAACAACATCAAAGTCGGATTTAATTGGAGGAGTACACCTAAAACAATTCCCACCAAAGCTGAATGTCCAACAGCGTGACTAAAAAACGATAATTGTCGCAAAGTGACAAAGCTACCGAGTAAGCCTCCTAATAATCCCATCAGGATACCACCCGCGATCGCCCTCTGCATAAAAGGAAATTGCAACAATTCCAAAAAATTGCTGACATTAGTCACAGCTAATAAGTTAAAATTGTAATGGGAAAGTAAATTTAGCCAAAGCACTACTTTCAGACCTCTTTAATTTAAACAAAGCATCAAAAAACCAATTAGCACTTACAATTTTAAAATGTCAGTCGAACCTGCCGTTAATCAAATAGAACGCAATTTGACACCTAATTCTGAAAAACTAACTTGCGATCGCCCACATCCCATTAATATAGATGAAGTTCATTATCTTCAAGGGCAAATTCTCCTCACCGAAAAAGCCCAAAGAATGGCAGAATTTTTCAGCCTTTTGGGAGATGCCAACCGCTTGCGAATTCTTTCCATGTTAGCAGTGAAAGAACTTTGTGTCTGCGATATGGCAGCAGCTTTAGAAATGTCTGAATCTGCTGTTTCTCATCAAATGCGAGTTTTGCGATCGATGAGATTAGTCAGCTACCGGAAGCGGGGACGTAATGTATTTTATCGCCTCCAAGACCATCATGTTTTAGAACTTTACCAAGCCGTTGCAGAACACTTAGACGAACAGGAACCCTTGTAGATATGTTGTATCTGTAGAGACGTTGTATACAACGTCTCTACAGATACAACATATACTAATGCCGATGTTGATAGCGGCTAAAAGTTGGCCCATAAGTAGCTAACAGATTTTGTGGTGAAAGAATAGCCTCCGGTTGTCCCGAACAAACTACCGTTTGATTCAAACAAATCACTTGATCGCAATTACTATTTACCATATCTAAATCGTGAGAAATTTGTAAAACCGTCCAACCTTGCTCATTTTTTAATTCATTTAGCAAATAGTAAAAATCAGCTTCTCCAGAAATATCTACTCCGGCAAAAGCTTCATCTAAAACTAAAAGTTTGCGCGGACTAACCAAACAATAAGCAAGTAAAACTCGTTTTAATTCTCCACCGCTTAAAGTGCCGATCGCCTGTTGTCGCAGATGATAAGCATTAACTCTTTGTAAAGCATTAGCGATCGCCCTTTCCTTCTCCCAGTTTCGTTGCCAAAATCTAGGAAACTTGAAACTTCTTTTTTCTCCTGACCATCCCAATCCTACCAACTCATTTACAGAAATGGGGAAACTGCGATCGAAAATAAAATGCTGCGGAATATAACCAATCAAATGTCGCCAACTCCCCAATCTTTTAGGCGGACGACCAAAAATTTCTACATTTCCTGAACTCTTGGGAAACAAATCTAAAATTGCTTGTACTAAAGTACTTTTACCCGAACCATTAGGGCCAATTATTGCAGTATCAGTTCCCGATTTTAACTCAAACGAAACATCCCTGACCGCTAAATAATTACCCCGGTAAACTGTCAAATTCTCCACCTTTAAAACCGGGACTTCTGTTAAATTCATTGCTGGCTATTCAACTCTCTAAAATTTTCCTGGGTATCCGACTAAAGTCGCTACAACAAACAACACTGGGATTAGCGACAAGCAGCTTCAATTCCTTGGAGATTTGATTTCATTCCTGTAATGTAGTACTGCGGATCTTTATCTCCCCTTTCTAAAGGATCTAAAGTTCGCAAAGTTAAATTCAGATCTTGAGAAAGACTGGTTAACAATTTATTGTCCGTTCCTGGTTCACCAAATAAAGCCTTAACATTATACTTCTTCACTGTAGCAATTGTCTTCTGTATATCATCTGGAGAAAGTTGATCTTCAGGAATCTCTACTACTGCTACTTGTTTCAGTTGATATCGCTGGGCTAAATAAGGAAAAGCATCATGAAAAGTAATAAAAGTACATTGGTTATTAAATGATTTTAACCTTTGTTGAAACTGTTCGTCCAAAGCTTGCAACTGTTTAATATAAGCAGCAGCATTGGCTTGATAAACATCCTTATTTTCTGGATCTGCTGCAATTAAACCATCCCGAATATTTTCCACTTGTTTAATCGCTAAAACTGGATCTAACCACACATGAGGATTACCCTCACCATGATCGTGATCGTGCCCTTCTCCTTTTTTTTCCACTGGTTTTACCACAGGTGAAAGTTCCTGTAAAGGTTGAATACCTTGACTAGCTTCAATCTGTTTTAACTTGGGATTTTGGGCATTTTTTACCGTACTTTCGAGAAATTCTTCTAAGCCTAAACCATTTTTTACCAGCACATCGGCTTGGGCGATCGCCTGCACATCATTTGGTGTAGCTTGATAATCATGGATTTCATTACCCGGAGGTACTAAAATATCCACCTGCGCTAAATCTCCAGCCACCGCCCTGGTAAACCAATACATCGGCAAAAACGTCGTTACCACTTTCAGCTTTGGCGTTTGTGGCGAAGTTTGCGCTACCGGAGACACAGGCGTAGACACAGGCGTAGACACCGAATTAGGCTGGTTACAGCCAGTAGCAGGTAGCATTAGCAGCAGCAAACCTAAAAATAATCTTTGCAATTTAGGGTAATGCACAATTTCTCTCCTTTGATTGAGGTAGAGTTTTTTTGAGAATCGATCCAATTATAATTCGATTTGAATGAGAATGAAACTCATTCTTAATAAGAAACTAGCAAGATTTATTGCTAAACTTTTTCAATAAACAAACACAAAAGACTTGTCTTTTCCAGAAAAAGCTTTATAATGCTTGGATCTTGATTAAA
This sequence comes from Floridaenema aerugineum BLCC-F46, assembly GCF_041929345.1. Lineage (NCBI taxonomy): Bacteria > Bacillati > Cyanobacteriota > Cyanophyceae > Aerosakkonematales > Aerosakkonemataceae > Floridanema > Floridanema aerugineum. The sequence goes on along the minus strand of NZ_JBHFNQ010000194.1, from coordinate 44,205 downwards.
TTTGGTGTGAGGATAAGAAGGATTATGTTGAAAAAATTCTGCAATAAACTGCTAAAGGGATCGGCTGTGCTTAGTGCAAGTGCAAGTCTGGCTTTATCCACAGGTGGAGGTGCGATCGCCACCACGCCCCCAACCACCCCAGAAAACAGCAATTCCGAACCCAATCTTTCCCAAACAACATTAGAACAAATCAACCAATATACAAATACAAATCCACTAGAACAAAACAGCCTAGAACAAGTAACATCAGTTTCCCAACTGCGCGACGTACAACCTACAGATTGGGCATTTCAAGCATTACAATCCTTAGTAGAAAGATACGGTTGTATTGAAGGATATCCAGACAGAACATATCGTGGCAATCGGGCAATGACTCGTTATGAATTTGCCGCTGGATTAAACAGTTGTTTAGATCGAATTCAAGAATTAATTGCTGCATTACCCCAAGGAGTAAGCAAAGAAGATTTAGATCGATTGCGAAGATTGCAAGAAGAATTTGCTGTCGAAATTGCCAACTTACGAGGTAGAGTGGATAACTTAGAAGCCAGACTCACCACAGTGGAAGCCCAGCAATTTTCCACCACTACAAAACTAGAAGGAGAAGTCATTTTTGCCCCTGCTTCTATTTTTGCCGGAGACGATGCTTTTGGCAACAGATTAGACAGAAACCCCATCTTTGGCTATCGTGCGCGACTGAATTTTGTCACTAGTTTCACGGGAAAAGACACACTTTTAACTCGACTTCAAGCAGGTAATTTACCAGCTTTTTCTAGTATCACTAATACACCAGAAGGGGATTTATTCTTTGGTGTTGGCCCTTATGAAACCGGAGATAATAGCGTAGTCTTAGATGAATTGTCTTACACTTTTCCCATTGGCGAAAGAACGGAAGTAATCATTTCCGCTAATGCCAGCGGTACAGATGGCTTTACTGATACATTAAATCCTTACTTCGACGGTGATGGCGCTACAGGTGCATTGTCTCGCTTTGGTACTCGTCCACCAATTTATTACCTAACAGAAGGTACAGGGATTGGAATTAGACACAAATTCACTGATGGTATTGAACTTAGTTTAGGGTATCGCGCCGACTCAGGTTCAGCATCTTCTCCATTTTCAGGAGAAGGTTTATTCAATGGCGCTTATGGTGCTTTAGCACAGATAACGTTTCAACCAAGTGAACGTTTCAAATTTGGTTTAACTTACGCCAATTCCTACAATACTAGCCTACTTACTGGTAGTCGAGTAGCCAATTTGCGATCGACTTTAGAAGCCTTCCAACCCTTTGCAGGTGATAACAACTTACCAGTTTCTAGTAATGCTTACGGTGCCGGATTTTCCTGGCAACTTAGTCCCGGATTTGTCATTGGTGGTTGGGGTGGCTACATTAATACTCGCACCCTTTCCACATTAGATGGACAACTTAATCGCGGCAGTTTAGACATTTATTATGGAGCAATTACCCTAGCTTTTCCTGACTTGTTAAAACCAGGAAGTTTAGGCGGAATTTTAGTTGGTGTAGAACCAATAGCTGATGCTAGTTCTCGCCTTTCCAGGGATTTATTCCGTGCTGGTTTAGGTGGCGATGACGATGATGTTTCTTTTCACGTAGAAGCCTTTTACCAATTTCAGTTAACCGATAACATCTCCATTACCCCCGGAGTAATTTGGTTAACTGCTCCCGATCATAATAGCAACAACAGGGACATTGTTATTGGCACAATTCGCACCACTTTTACTTTTTAGGAGTAGGGGCAATAATCAATTGTAGGGGCAATTCATGAATTGCCCCTACAATTGATTATTGCCTATTTCTGCGGCGTTATTGTAGCGGTAAAAGACCAGCACTTTAAAAGCCTGGTCTAATATTTAAAATTATGTTGTTGTTGATTAGAAGAAATCCCAACTGCGCGTTCCCATTCGTGCAGAAGGTAAACTTTCTTTTCTTAATAACCATAATATTACAAAAGGTAGATGTTTGATCTCGGTAGTTATCCCGAATTTTGTCGTATTTCCACTACTTTAATTGGGGACGGCCCCAAATAATCCTTTCTTGCTTATAGATCGCTACGCCTGGTTTTGCTCCTTTTGGCTTATAAATGTGTTTAGGTTCGGTATATACGACAGGAACCCGATCGCTTTGTCGAGAACGACTATAGTAAGCAGCCAGATCCGCAGCATACTGTAAATCTGCTTCCTCAGCCACCGTTCCCGGTTCCAAACGCATCAAAACATGACTACCAGCAATTTCTTGAGTATGGAACCAAAGATCGTAATCTCCTGCTAACCGAAATGTGAGATAATCATTTTGGCGGTTGTTCCGTCCAACTAACAGTTCAAAACCACTAGGAGTCTCAAATCGGTAAGGATGCGACTCCGACTCAGCTTTAGTAGCAGCACGATATTCAGGGTCTTCCAGATACTTTTGTTGAATCAATTCTTCCCGAATTTCCGTTAAAGTTTGCAGATCTTCTGTACTACTATAAAACTCAGTTTGAGCTAAAGCCGCCTCTACCTGTTCCAAGTAATAAATCTCTGCCTTTACTTCAGCTAATAGTGGTTCAACTGCATTCCGAGCCCGTTTGAGCTTTTGGTGAATTTTATAGAGAGCTTGGGCATTTTGTACAGCATTTTTTTCGGGATCTAACTTAATTTTTACAGGTTCAGCAGTGTCAAAATCTGCTAAGATAATCGACTTCATTCCAGGTTCCCACTCATGCAGATGCGCCATCAATAAATCAGCCTGTTGGCGATGTTGATCTGCTGTGTCAGACTGCTGCAACCTTTGCTCAAAACCTTGCGCCTTTTGCCGTAGTTTTCCCAGAATACTATTTAGTTTCTGAGTTAGTTGATGGCGAAGTTGAGTAAATTCTTGCTGGTTTAGTTGATTAGTATAATAGCGATCGAGCAAACTATGAACATCCGTAGCAGGCTCAACCACACCCCAACCCAAAACAGTATACCCCTGTTCCGTCCACCCAGGAAGAAAAACCAAGTTTTGCCTAGCAGAAATATCTTCTTTGCTTTTTTCCAAAACTAACAACCATTCCTGCCACTTTTGAAACAAACTCTGCCAATCCGATTGGGTTAAAGTATCACTAGATTGATTCGGATCGAGTCCAGCAGCTTGGATCATCGACTGCACCAACGCCGAACTCAAACCGCGATAACTTTTCAGCAAACAACGCCCCAACTTTCCCGGAATTAAACTTACTCGTTCTTGCCAACGTTGTTGAGACTCGCTCAAACTAGGAATCGGATCGGAAAGTAAAGGTGGTACTTCGTAACGCTGTCCAGTCAAAATCGGACGAACACTTGACTGTTTTTCGTTGACTTGGTGCGCCGCAGTAATAATAATGTTGTCAGCATCAGTCAAAATCACATTGCTGTACTTACTCATAATTTCTGCATAAAGATGCCAAAGTGCAGGTTCTCCCGGACGTTTGCCAAACTGAAAATCTAAAACCCTTTCCCAAGGTGCTATTTCGGCAACTGCTGTTAAAGCTAAACCGCCAAGTTGATGACGTAACTGCTGACTAAAAGTAAATGTATCGGGTGTTTTCGGTGGAGGTGTGGCAATACAAAGTCTAGCAGCTTGGGGATGCCAAGAAATATCTAGCCAACCTCGACCTTTTAAAGTGCGGAGGGCTAGAGATATAGTGAAGCGATCGCGCTGATATACTTGTTCCAAGCGCGATGGTAGCCAGCCAGCCCTTAATTCCTCACAAGCAGCTGTCAGTGTAGTAAAATCAACGGGTTGCAAAACAGTCGAGTCTTCTTTAAGAGCTACTTTTATCTTCTCAGATTCCAGACATTATTACAAAAAATTAAGGTGAGAATTACCTCACCTTATCAATTAAAAACTCTTAAACCGCTAAGTTATTACTCAGATCTTGCAGCAAAGGAGGTAGAACCTCCATTAACCTCGTTCCCAGGTTGAACCTGGGAACGAGAAATTCCCGGCTCCGCCTCTTGGTACCAGATGTACCAGATGTCAGTATTAAGCAGCTGTTTGTTTTTTCTTCAAACCAACAGACAGAACACCAGCAGCGAACAAAGCTCCCACCATACCCGGTTCAGGTACACTTTCCACTGGTGGAGTAGTACCAACCTTAATTTGATACGCCAAATTAGAACGCGATGGTGCAGTACCTGTCCAACTCATCAATGATTTACCAGTAAGAGTAAAAGGCGTAGTGATATTACTAATTTGCAGATAATCTACATCAGTGCTATCTAAACCTGAAGAAAGCAAATTGCTAATTGCCTGTCCATTAAAAAGTAAATCGCTCAGTGCCATTGTGCTATTATTTACGGCACGGGTGCGAAGGAAAATATCTGTTATCGGGCCACTAAAAGCACTACTACTGAGCAGTCGATCGCCAACAATATAATTAACTAAACTTCCGGTGTATTGCAGAGTAAAATCGACCAGTCCGCCATTCTCCCAAATGCGATCGCCAAAAGCAACATTAGCGCCTGTATCTGTATTAATACCAAACTCGCGCTCATTATTACCGCCAAAACCGTTGTTACCAATGCGACTTTCAGCAACGAACAATTCTGTAAATAACCCATCAGTACGCAGTTGGTTAAATTCTGTATCAGTAAAACCAGTGCGATCGACCACTGTAAAAGCATTAGCCTCTTTAGGTACACAAACTGCCCCTAAACTAACTACCGCTAAGGTAAAAAATGCGCTACGTAAGTTAATCATTTTTATTAATCCCTAATTTCTACATTTAATTGCTAGAATCGCTGAAAGACGATTAATAAGCTACTTCTAGTATTTTTAGGTACTTCCTTTACCTTTTCTCTAAATTAAACTATCGCTTCTATTACTGACTAGAGCAAGTTACTATTTTTACTAAATCTTTAATCTATCCACTAATTTGTTAAACTTTAATGCCAGCATTGTGAACGTAAGTATAATTGAGCAGCTAATTATGCCAGCTTTTTACAATCAGAGGTTAATGCTGCTTTTTCAGTTCTATACCCTTAGAGAGAAGTCAAATTCCGAAAAAGGTGAAAAAACCGGAAGAAAAACTAAAAACAATTGATTTCTTGGTTTTTAGGCTTGTAACTCCCTATTTTTAGATTTATCATGGAAATTGAATCGTAAAAGCTCCTCATACTGCTAGGCCGTCAATCTGTCATGGATATTCAGCTGATCAACATTGGTTTTGGGAACATCGTCTCTGCAAGTCGAGTAGTCGCCATTGTCAGTCCAGAATCCGCCCCTATTAAACGCATCATTACAGATGCCAGAGATAGAGGGCAACTGATTGATGCAACCTACGGACGACGCACCAGAGCAGTAATAATTACTGACTCCAGCCATGTAATTCTCTCGGCAATTCAACCGGAAACAGTCGCTAATCGCTTTGTCATCAGCAAAGAGGCTACGGCTAACGAACACTAAGCTGGTCAGTTTCAGATTTGAAATTTTGGATTTTTATTGCTCATCAGTCAAAGACTGTTACTCAAAGCTCATCTTTAAAGAATCATTGGTAATTGCCAAACAATTCTTAACGAATGACTTATGACAAATGACAAATGACAAATGACAATTTAAAATCTAAAATCTCAAATCTCAAATCAATCTTATGAAAACAGGCAAACTGATTGTTTTTACAGGGCCAAGTGGGGTTGGCAAAGGTACCTTACTGCGAAAACTCCTAGCGCAGCATCCAGAATTGGTACTTTCTATCTCTGTAACTACCCGTTCACCTCGTCCCGGAGAAATTAACGGTATAGACTATTATTTCGTTAATGTGGAAAAGTTCCAGCAAATGGTAGCAGATGAAGAATTGCTGGAATGGGCAGAATTTGCGGGTAATTATTATGGTACACCTCGCTTACAAGTGGAAGAACTGATTTCCCAAGGGAAGTGGGTAATTTTAGAAATTGAACTAGAAGGTGCAAGACAAATTCGCCAGACTTTTCCTAAAGCTTTGCGGTTGTTTATTTTGCCTCCTTCACTATGGGAATTAGAGCAAAGAATTCGTGGTCGGGGAACAGAAACAGAAGAAGCGATTACCAAACGTTTACGCCGCGCCCAAGAGGAGATTAACGCCGCCAGTGAGTTTGATATTCAAATTGTCAATGACGACTTGGACAAAGCTGTGAAGAATCTGGAAGCAGCGCTTTTTGTACCGTGCTAAAGTAATTTCTGAGTGCGACCTATAGTGGATTAATGTGAGTAATAACTAATATCATCTGCTATAGGTTTTCTGTATGGCGTATTGGCAACTAACTGAATCTTAGAATTGCTGAGAACCGCCACTTTTTTTAAATAAATAATATTGATTACTCCATATCCTAATAACTTAGAAATGTGCGATCGCATTTCTGAGCGAAGATTTTCTAAATGAAGTTTTAATTGTTTAAAAGAATGAAATTCTCTAAGTAAATTTGCCACTATTGGCTCTAATATTAAGCTAATTTGCTCCGCTTTAATTTCTGCACTTGCTTGTGGCTGAAAAAGCCGGATTAAATAGATTAACTTTTTCTGATTATCTTTAATTTCTTGAGTGATAACTTTAACTATTAAATTGACAATATAATCCCTTATAAAGGGGATTAACGTAAAACCGAAAGGAGTTTTGAAAATTAGCGATCGCCTCTCCAAAGACATCAGTATAACAGGCAGTTTTTGCTGAGTTTCCCAACTAAAAATATCTTCTTGTAGTTCCAGCAGAGTAACTGAACGACGATTAACAGCTAACCAGTATAGTACCTCTCTTTCCCAATCTGAACAACGATTAACCTGTCCCTCTAAAAGTTCATAAATATTCTCAAACGTCACTTTACCTCGTTCCAATAAAAATATAAAATCAGAAACATTACCATCAAACAACTCTTCAATTTGGGTGGCTAGCATTTTTAAAATTAAAGGATTACCTGCATAATATTTTTCCATGATCTCCCAATCAGATGCCAACGCCGAAAAAGTACCTTTAGCTTTAAATAAATGCGAGATCTCTCCTAACTGCAAACCAGATAATTGTAAGCAACGAACTGGTAGAATTTTTCCTTCTAGTAGAGAAACTTCTCTTGGTTTTTCTCGACTAGTTAGCACCAAACAGCTTTTTGATAAAGCTTCTCCCATCCGGTTAAATAACTCACCATAAGCTTCATAACCTTGACCATATTTTCCAACTAATTCTCCACCTTGAAAAATCGATTCTATATGATCGAGAATTAACAAACAGCGATGTTCCTGAAAAAAGCTAATTAAATCAGTTATTTCTTCATTCACATCTCTGGCAATATATTGATTATTAAAGAGAAATTGCCAGATTTTTCTTAACTTTTCCTCAACAGGTAGTGCGTAACGGAGACTGTGCCAAATTATATACTCAAATTCCCCTTGCAGTTGTTGTGCTAGCTTCACCGACAAAGCTGTTTTACCAATTCCTCCCATCCCTAATAATGTTATCAGTCGGCAGTTTTCTTTAGTAATCCATTGTTCTAAAGTTGCCAGTTCTGTTGTCCGACCATAAAAATAGGAAACATCAATTAATTCTTCCCAGTCTTGGTTCGGGCAAAAGTTAGGTTTGATTAAAGTTTTGTCGCTTTCCTGTTGGACAGTCAGTTGTTGCTGCAAATATTGCATTTCTCCATATCGATACAAAACGCAGCGGAAATTAGCTTTAGTAACTCTCTTTCCTAATGCACAACTGAGCTTTTTCCACAACTGAGAGCCAACATTCTTTACATGACCAACATCGTAACTAAAACAGTTAGCGATTTCTTCATAACTCTTTCCCTCCCAAGCTTGGCGAAATAGTATTTCATGAAGTTTGTGTAATGAATCTGGCTTTAAGGCTGCACCAACAATTGCTAAAGCTTCTTCAACATCCATTTGGTTTAAATATATAACTGAAATCGGTCAATCCTCAAAATTTGAAGCATATTTGGAATTCTTATCAAAGTATAATATGTCTTTTTTCTGACTTTCTGACTTAGTAATTATTTTTTAAGAAAGTTTCTGACTTTATTGTGACTTTTCCCAGTAGGCAATAGCACGGAAAAAAGTTTTGATGTAATTATTGTCTCTCAATCAATTTTTTCTCACTAAATCAGTCTTTTCTGCTGGACGTTGCTGATTGCAACGAACAGTTTAGTGCGTCTATTTACTTCCAACCAACTGAAAATTATGCTAGAATTCAACAACTTGTTTGATGAACAATATTATTTGCTGCAAAACCGGGATGTAGCGATCGCTATTGGCCAAGGTATTTTTACCAGCGGACTTGACCACTACCAAAGATTTGGTCAGTTTGAACGGCGCAGTCCCAGTGGATTTTTTGCCGAAGACTATTATCTGTCCCAAAATCCAGACGTAGCCCAAGCAGTTCAGGCTGGTGTTTTTAGGAATGGATTACAACACTTCATTAATAATGGTCAGGCTGAAGGTCGTCAACCAAGTGTTTTCTTCAATCCAAGCTTCTATTTAGGATTTTACTCAGATGTCGATACTGCCGTTGCTAATGGTGCTTTAACACCAATAGAACATTTCGTCAAGTACGGTCAATTTGAAAAGCGCGATCCATTCAGTGAATTTTATACCCAAGATTATCTAGCGGAAAATCAAGATGTAGCCCAAGCAGTACAAGCAACTGCGAATACAGCAGATCCACTCACTGCCATAGAACACTTCGTCGATTATGGGCAATATGAAGGACGTAACTTTGGCCCTGATTTCAATACTCCATATTATTTACAGCAAAACCCAGATATAGCAGCAGCTGTTAGACCTTTTGGCTTAAGTCCGATTAAACATTACCTGCAATTTGGCACAAATGAAGGACGACTTAGTACTGCTCAACCTCCCGGCTTCGACTTTGGCTCGGCTCGTGACTTGGGTCTTTTAAGTGGCACCAAAAACATATCCGAGTCGGTAAACAATACTAATCCCATAGATATTTACAGCTTTAGCCTTGACACAAACAACGACTTTAGCTTAACACTCGATGGCTTGAGTGCAGATGCAGATGTGTATCTGGCTCAAGATACCAATGGAAATGGTCAGATTGAATATGATGAAATTATTGCTAGCTCGGAATTAAGTGGTACTAATTCAGAAGCAATTAGCTCCTTCTTATCGCCTGGTCAATATTCTGTTGTAGTTCAACAGTTTGAGGGCAATACAAACTACAACTTAAGACTATCGGCAACACCTTTTAGCACCGCATCAGACCGCGCCGGGAACACCTTAAGCGAGGCCCGTGACCTAGACGCGATCGGCTCTGTTGCCAGTGATTTCGTAGGCACTGCTGACACCGATGATTTTTACCGCTTTAACCTTGACACAACTAGCAGCATCAGTTTGTCACTTAACCGTCTCAGCGCAGATGCCAAACTGGAACTGATTCAAGATAAGAACGGCAATGGAGTAGTGGATGACGGTGAAGTATTGCAGACATCCACTGCTGGTGGAGCTACTTCAGCAAATCTTAATGCCTCAAGTTTGGCAGCTGGTAACTACTACGTGCGAGTTTCTCCGGTCAGTGGGGATACCAATTACAATCTGAACTTAACCAAGAACTTTGCTAGCTCGGTGGGTGAAGAAGTATTTGCTCCGATTATTCCCAATCAAACGCTTCAGGGTAGTTTATCCACCTCCGATCAGAGAAATCCCCTGCGCTTCGGCAGCTTCGCGGACGATTATAAATTAGTAGGGGCATCTGCTAATCAACAAGTGACAGTCAACCTTGACTCGACTAATTTCGATACTTATCTGCAAGTAGTAGATGCTGTTACAGGTCAGTTGATTGCCGAAAACGATGATATTCAGGATGGCAACACCAACTCTGGACTGACTTTCAACGTGCAGTCGGGAGTCAATTACATCATTCGGGTGACTAGTTATGACCAACAAAACTTGGGAATTGGCAATTACACTCTGACTACTTCCACTACTAGTCCGATTGTCGGGTCTATTGCAGTTGGTCAAACAGTAAACGGTGATTTAAGCAGCACTGACTTGATTCAGTCCACCAATTTGGGTAGCTTCAGCGATGATTATCAATTGACTGGTGTGACTGCGGGACAGCAGGTACAAGTCAACCTCAACTCATCCGAGTTGGATAGCTACTTACAATTGGTGAATGCTGTCACCGGAGAAGTAATTGTTGAAAACGATGATGTAGATATCAATGCTGGTAATACTAACTCGGCGCTCTCCTTCACCGCCCAGTCAGGTATTGAATATATAATTCGGGCTAGCAGTTATGCTGCGGGTGCTACTGGCAGCTATACTCTGAGTACTAGTGGCGATATTACTCCGCCTCCGCTTCCTTCCTCGATCAGTGAATTTTTAAATGCTAACCTCCAGGATGCCCAACTGAAAGCTCTCGCCCTTACCTTAGCGGGTGATAACAATATCGATCGCAGCGATATGTTGGCTATCTTCGACCAATCCCAAAACGGTGATACCGTTATTACTTCTACAGAGTTGGCTGACTTCAAAACTTTGGCTCAGAACAGCACATTGTTGAATATGTCAGACCCAGTACGATATCTGACCAACCAAGTGGCGAAGGATACAACTGTTAACTTGAATGCCAGTCAGTTTTCCACTATTGTTGGTCGTTGGTTCTTAGGTACAGATCCACCGCCTGCTGTATTTAATGAAGAAAGTAGAGAAGACACTGGTCAAACGAAAAGAACTACTTACGAACTAGAGTACACAGCACTACAAGGGCCACTATTTGGTAGTACCGGACAAGGAAGAATAGGCGATATTTACCAAGGAAGTTTTGGTAATTGTGCATTTTTGGCTGCTGTAGGGTCAGCCTTTGGGACAGTATCCGGTAAGGATGATAACAAAGCTAGCTCCGTTCTCCAAAATGTAATTATTGACAATGGAGATAACACCTACACCATGCGTTTCTACGCCGACACCAATACTCAATATCTGGGCAATAGTGTTTCACGCTACAATTCAAATCCCATTCCCCAGTATGTCACTGTGAATCGTAATGTGGTAACGAGAAATGGAAATTTGTTTGGTGCTAGATTGGGTGGAAATACCGATCCGAGCAATCCTAATAATACTCCGATTTGGGTAGTTCTTCTCGAACGTGCTTACGCACAGTGGGCGCAAGGATATCGCCAGGTGGCAAATGGCTATGATGAGATTGGTAATGGAGCAGCACCTGCTTTGACCCTAACACGCCTCACCGGACGTGCTGTAGATCAATACTACAATGGGAATCCTCTGGCGAATACTCCTAATTTGGTTACTTTCGAGCAAATACAATCTGCCCTCAACAGCGGTCGATTTGTAGAAGCGGGCACTTTTTCAGGTGTGAACAAGATATCGGATAATCTGATTGTGCCAACTCATGCTTATTCCGTTACCAATGCTTATGTTTCTTCGACGGGTGAGCAGCGGATTGTGGTGCGTAATCCCTGGGGTGTCGATGGCTATCAGTCTAGGGATGCTGTTGATGATGGATTTATTGACTTATCTTTCAATGAATTCCTCAGTTACTACGACAATGTCAACATCACTGCTTAAAGCTGATAAGTCAAATAGGTGAAGCATTTGCGTCTGGACATTTCTTCACCTTGTAGCCAATGGCTATAAATTTGATTGAGCGATCGCACTTTCTTAACCAAAAAATAAACTGTGAGTGCGATCGCTTTAATTAAGTTAGTAGTAGCGACTTCAGTCGTTTACCCGACTAAAGTCGCTACTACTAACGAGAATAAATTAGCTATTCGCTAATTTATTGGAATAGATAAGTGCTAATAAAATGGGGAATGTCCAAAGCTAGCAGTGCATAAGCAAGCAACGCGCCGCCAATTCCACCAATCAGAAAACCACTACCATATTCGTTCCAACCTTCTGAGGTATTGAATACTTCTGGTGGTCTGGGCGTGGTGACGGTTACAGTGGGATTAGGGGGATTACTACCAGCGTAGAGGGAAATGGCGATCGTCGAAATTGCCAACAACCCAATAGTTGAAATTAATCCTGCTAAATTAGGAATGTCTGAATCACGTAATGGCCCTAATTTTGCAAAAGGGCCGATTAGCCAATAACCGTGCGCCATTCCTACTTCTAAACCCCGGCGAATTGGCGACAAACCTTGACGGTAAGCTGGCAAATTGTTAATGAATGCTTTAGTAAAACCAGAAGCATTAATTGGGGTTTCTAAATTACCGATTTGGGGATTATCAAAAGCAGGATGAACAACTTCGCGATTTCTGGGATCTCTGGGATTGTTGTTTGATTGATTGATCGATCGAATTACCGTTTGCATATTTCTATTCTCAGCCGATAAACTACAAAGATCATGCTTTCAGCAAAACCAAAATCTCTTTACTTAACTTTATAAAACTCTGCTAATGAAAACTCCCTCAAAAGTCATAAACATTAGTAATTGAAAAATACAAAATACGCTTAACCAACAGATCTCTAAATCCCCGACTTGTTCGACAAGTCGGGGATTTGGGCATTGCCAAACTGAATTGAACAAGCTCTTTTATGGCATTGGATGAAACAATAAGTCTGGGAAATAGTAGTTAAACACAATCAAAATTACTGCCTGTACTGATAGCAAAACAAACAACAGAACAGGTGCCAGAGAAAGATATTTGACGAAATAGTTTAACTGCATTTAAAACTCCTCTTTAATTGACAAGGAAAGCTCTACACGGAAGACCAATCAGTGCAGCTTCTCATTACCAAGTTACAAAATTTAAATATTTAAAAATCATTCCCAGGTTAGAAACAATAAACTCGCGATTGTTTACTTAACGCTACACCAACGCTTGTAAACGATCGCGAGTTTTAAACATCAGATAAAATTGTCGGAGCGTGTTGCCAGTTCTACTTAATGCTACTGTCAAAAGCTGGAACTAGCATACTCCTTGAGGTATAACCAAACCATCCATAAACTATGCCGAAAGATATATTCTATGGCATGGGATGGAATAGTAAGTCAGGGAAAAAGCGGTTAAATTCAATCAAAATTCCCGCAGTGATAAACAACCAAATTGTCGTGATCACAGGAGCGGTGGAAAGATACTTCAGGAAATATTGCATGGAAAAATCCTCCAAGATTTTCAGAACCAAAAACTAAACTAGCGAGGTGAAACAGGAATTTTGCTGTCGTCAGCTACTAATTCACCAGTAGTCAATTCTTTTAATGCCAACAAAGGCCATAATGGGCCTGTAAGCATTTTGGAAACAGCCAGAGGTACATCGATGATGATCTCTTTTTCTTCGGGAGATTTTTCTTTCTTAATAGCCTGGAGATAGGCACGACCTACCCAGCCAATCCAACCAGTAATGTAGAGAAACAGAACGCTGGGGATTAAGAAATCACCAGCATGGCCTAAACTGCCATCTACAATCAAGTGGGGTAATCCTTCTGGGCCGCAGAGTGCTTCAGAATAGCGATCGAGACGCTTTTTCCCTGATTCGGGATCAGCAGTTGTGGGACGAACATCTTGATAGCGTTGTTGGAATGCTGGAGAATCCTTGCAGGGTACGAGAACAGAGGATTCCGCAGCCGAAGCAGCGGGAGCAAAGCTGAACCAAAGGCTGATTAGGAGAATTAAAGCGAACAAGCGTCGCATCGGATTGTTTCCTTTTGTTACAAAACAATAAGTTTGTTGTACAAAAAGCTGAGATAATTTGTACAGTCGAAAACGCTGAACTAGGAAGAAATAATACTCTTGCTTGGTAATTTTAGTAAAGTTGAAGTGAACAAAAGTTAAAGTTTCTCAAACTAGTTCTCAACATTTTCCCCAGAGTGAGCAATGGCGACAATTTTAGCAATAGAAACCAGTTGTGATGAAACAGCGGTGGCGATCGTCAGCGATCGTCAAGTTTACAGCAGTATCATTGCCTCTCAAATCCCCATCCACCAACAATACGGCGGCGTTGTCCCAGAAGTCGCTTCCCGTCAGCACGTAGAAACGATTAATGAAGGCATTGTCCAAGCATTTCAACAAGCAGGTGTAAACTGGTCAGAGATTGACGGCATTGCTGCCACCTGCGCCCCAGGATTAGTCGGCGCTTTGTTAGTGGGGTTAAGTGCAGCTAAAACACTCGCTATTCTGCATCAGAAGCCATTTTTAGGCGTACATCACCTCGAAGGGCATATTTACGCCTCTTACCTGAGTTCCCCGGATTTACAACCACCTTTTCTTTGTTTGCTGGTTTCCGGGGGTCACACAAGTTTAATTTATGTTAAGGATTGTGGAGTTTACGAAACTTTAGGCGAAACTCGCGACGATGCAGCGGGGGAAGCGTTTGATAAAGTGGCGCGATTGTTGGCATTAGGTTATCCTGGTGGGCCAGTAATTGACAAATTGGCAAAAGAAGGTAATCCCAACGCTTTCCCTTTGCCAGAGGGCAAGATTTCTTTACCCAATGGCGGTTTTCACCCTTACGATTCTAGTTTTAGTGGTTTAAAGACTGCTGTATTGCGATTAACCCAAAGATTAGAGCAAGAAGGGCAAAATCCGCTGCCAGTAAATGACATTGCAGCTAGTTTTCAGGATACAGTCGCTAAAGCTTTGACCAAAAGAGCGATCGCCTGTGCCCAAGACTACGGACTAAACACCATTGCTGTAGGCGGAGGAGTAGCGGCGAATAGTGGACTGAGGAAACATTTACAGGAAGCAGCAGCTTTGCATAATTTACAGGTAATGTTTCCCCCAATGAAATTTTGTACTGACAATGCAGCGATGATCGGTTGTGCGGCGGCGGATCATTTGAATCGGGGTCATGGTTCGAGTTTGAGTTTGGGAGTGCGATCGCGCCTTCCCCTCTCTCAAGTAATGCAGCTTTACAGCTAGATACCCGACTTCTTCAAGAAGTCGGGTATCTGGGCAACATCATCAACAATCAACAATGACTTACACCACGCAAAAGCTTTTAAGCTTTGAAACATTTCTTGCTCAATATGGTAATAACCCTCGCTACGAACTTGCTGACGGAGAGTTAGTTGATATGGAACCAACAGGATTTCACGAAACCGTTAGTGGTAAACTAGCAACTCAAATTGGGATTGCTATTACAGCAGAAAAACTTCCTTGGTTTATTCCTCGAACTTGTTTAATTCGTCCTTTTGCAGATGTCGCTACTGCCCGTCGTCCTGATATTGTTGTATTAGATGAAACTGTCCTTAGTAATGAACCTTTATGGCAGAGAGAACCTGTGATTACTTTGGGGCGATCGATCAAAATGGTAGTAGAAGTCGTTAGCACCAACTGGGAAACAGATTACGCTCGAAAAGTTGAAGAATATGCGCTTTTTGGAATTCCTGAGTATTGGATTGTTGATTATTTAGGTTTAGGAGGTGTAGCTTTTATTGGTAAACCAAAACAACCAACTGTTACTGTTTGCCAATTAATTGAAGAAGATTACATTCAACAACAATTTCGCCTTGGTGAAGCGTTCGCGCAGCGTGGCGTTAGCCGTATCGTTTCTCCTTTGTTGAAGAACTTAAAACTTAGGCTTGATGATATTTTGCCTCGTTAATCTGCTAACATCACCGCTCTTAATCACTATCCTCCGATCGATCGGGGAACCAATTTAAGTCGAGTAACTGTTCAAAAGAATAGGGACACTCAAGAGGGAATTTAACAGTATTCCCGGTTTTTTGTTGCACGCGACCAAGCGATCGTTTGTAAATAGAATCTAGATTTTCTTCTAGATAGTTTCGCAAAGTTGTTGTGAGAATTTCGTCTAACCGATCCCGGAAGCCGTAAATTTCACTTCTCCAGTGATTAGCATTAAGTTCTCTTTCATTTGTCCAATATTCAAGTAATAATAAATGTATAATAATCTGTTTTAAAAAGCTCGATACTTCGCTCTTATCTCTTCTACTCAATTCTTCTAATTCCTCAATTAAATGTTCTAAATCAAGAAAGTTTAATTGGCGATTTTTTAGTAATTGAATAGTTAGCTGTAACCAGGCAAATTCGTCAGTTTCATAAAGAGCTTTTAAATCAATGACACTCATTCTGCTTTCCTTATTAGCTTTCATACCGAGTCAGAATACTACTAATTTCTTTCGCCACCACATTCGGCTGTTCTAACATTGCCAAATGTCCGCAATTAGGAATTTCAATTACATTATTGCCACAGCATTCAAATAGGGGATGAAAACTAGCTAAATGGCGCACATATTTTGGTTCCATTACCTTGTCATTGGCACCAGCGATAAAATAAACAGGTTGCTTAAGTTGGGAAACTATTTTGGGCAGAGTATTAACTTCTGCTTCCGTTGTGGAATCAAGTAAAGTTCCTAAAGCTGCTTCTGGGTGCGCCATGACAAAATCGATTACTCTTTGACGACCCCAAGAACGATCGACTCGATGCGCTACACTATCACGAGCAAATATAATATCAATCCCTGGTAAATAACGGAGAATTCGCGGACGATACTTGACTAACTGTTGACCTACGGCGCGAAATCGTTCAAAAGCTTCCTTAAGATAAATACCACCGCCAGCGTTAATACAAATTACTCCCTTGACGGACTCAGGAAATTGTTCTGCTGCCCAGAGAGCGATCGTACCACCCAAAGAATGCCCAACCAACCAAGCACTAGAAATATTTAACTCATGAAGTAAAAGACCCAACTCATTAGCATAGACAGCTGGAGTATAAAGAGCAGCCTTAGCAGTTACCGTTTCAACCAAAGACTTATCCAGACAATCTACCCGATTCTGATTTTGCTCACCAATTAGGGAATCACCAAACCCCCGCAAATCATAACAGAGGCACTGATAACTTGGTGCCAACTGCTCAATTAGAGGTTGCCAATAGCGACGACTCAACAGCCAACCGTGAACGAAAACCAAAACATCACTCCTAGCAGTAGGAGCCGTCAACTCATAAGCGTGTGCTGTACCCAGGATGTCGATGCTTGCCATACATAGATCCTATCTCAATGGGAGCTCTCTTGACTCCCCTTACACAACTCATAGCAAGCATTTGGATAACTTCCACCACATCAGCTTAGCCGCTGGGGGAATGTGACGGACAAGATAACAGAAATATTTGTTCCCTGTTCCCTGTTCCCTGTTCCCTGTTCCCTGTTCCCTTAGACAATCATCGACCCATCAATCTTAGCTTGACGCTTTCAGCGATTTTTTGTCCCAGATATTCTGGAATCAAGCTTTCATTAGGGCCTAAAAGGTAAAGTATTAAGCGAGTACGTCCCCGCCATACCAGCAAATTAGCGCTAATCACTAACAGATCTTCTTGCCAAATAGCATACATTACCTTGTAAAACAATCCCGGCTGGTTATCTGCTTCAATTAACAGCGCTGGTAAATGAAAAACTTGGTCAACGTGGAAATCAGTTTCCACCTGTTCTAAGCCAGCATCGAGATTGAATTCTACCGCCAGCATTTCCTCCACCTCAAAGCGTCCGGCTAGGGCTTCCCGAATCGCACGACAGACATTTTCAGAGGTTTTGTCTGTCAAAGCCTTGCTACCACGAGAAACGACTAACTTAATAAACACCAGCATCGGGGGGCGAATTTGACCGTACAGGCTCAGACTATGGATAGTTAAGCCATAAGCAGCTAGTACGCCAAAAATGTCGCTTAACAGAAATGACTGATTTCGGTAGGCAAAGTAAAGGGCGCTTTTATTGCCTTCCGGTTTCATTTCAATCACCGCCCGCTTGGTTTTGAAGAGTCGATAAGCTAACCTTAAGTTTTGCAATTGACTCTCGCTACTGACAAACTGTTCGTAAAATTGCGGGAACGATCGATTGAACCGTTTTAGAAGTTCTAGAGTGGACGATTTTAAACCCTGGGCCATCATGGGCAATTAAAATAACAAACCAGATTCAAAGTCTGGCTAATTTTCAAAAGTTCTTATGCTTCAAGGTGATGGGATTTCCCGGCAATGGTTTAATCCACTACCTCTGGCAAAGAGGATAGACTATTTACCACCTAAGTTGGTCAAAATTGCAGATAAATTGAGAAGTGGGAAATTTCCCTACTCACCGACTAAATACCGCAATTAGGTCAAGCATTAGGGGGATACGTAAAGATATACTAACTAGTGCAGGGTGGCAGGGAGCAGGGGGGACAAGGAGACAAGGAGACAAGGGAACAAGGGAACAAGGGAACAAGGAGCCTTGGAGCCTTGGAGCCTTGGAGCCTTCTTGCACTAGTACACCTACCCAACTTCCTTTTACTACGATAACCACGGCTGCATGGGTTTTTGGAAAAGCTGGTTTAGCGATTTTGACAATGCCTCTTCAACTGGGGGCAAGCAAGTAGAAGAATATCCGATCGCAGGTTCAGGAGATTCGCCTAACCGTAATGGTCGCATATTTTTTTCTACCGATCGGGACATTGATTTGTACGAACTAGAAGAACTCTGCGACGCAGTGGGATGGTCACGCCGTCCCCTGCGAAAGGTCAAAAAGGCTCTTCAACACAGTTTCCTTGTGGGTTCCATGTGGGAAGTCAAAGGCAACCGCAAGCGCCTGATTGGTTTTGCTAGAGCTACATCTGACCATGCCTTTAATGCCACTATCTGGGATGTAGTGGTTCACCCTGATTTCCAAGGCAAAGGTCTCGGCAAGGCACTGATGAAGTACATGATTAAAAAACTCCGCAGTGAGGATATTAGCAACATTACTTTATTTGCCGATCCTCATGTGCTCGATTTCTATCATGGCTTAGGTTTTATTTCTGACCCGGAAGGCATTAAAGGGATGTTTTGGTATCCCAATTAATTTACCGACCGAACCGAAAGGCGATAATAAGTCAGCGCTTAATACTATTCTCGCTTGAATCTGCTCCACCTGGCAGAAGAGCGATCGTCATGCCCAAAACTTTTGCCAAAATAAGCTGTAGCAAATTTCCAAGAAAATGGTATACTAAGAAAGTTGCCAACCGGGATGTAGCGCAGCTTGGTAGCGCGCCTGCTTTGGGAGCAGGATGCCGGAGGTTCAAATCCTCTCATCCCGATTCTTTAAGTAACTCCACTTAGGAACCTCGGACACTGATTGTACTAACAACTTTCAGCTGTCCGTTTTTGTCGATCGTCCAAACATCATAATTCCCTGTCACATCCCCTTGGGAATCAAAGTCTAAATTTCCACTAGCGCCTTGATAGTTAATCTGTTGACCTTGGCGAATCAGGGAAAGTGCTTGGCAAACATCAGAAACATTTTGTCCGGGAGGATTAGCTATTTCCCGGATTTTGTCTTTAATGGCAGCACCGGAAGAGGATTTGGCGGCTTCTGCGGCTAAGACTATCACTGCGGCTGCATCCCAAGTGTTCGGCGCATAGACGGTGGGTTGACGATTGTGGTGCGCGGTTTTGTAGCGATCGCTAAACTGTTTTAAAGCCGCACCTCCAGCACTAGCTGAAGTCCCAATCATCCCCGTAGTAATATATCCTCCTTGAGCATTTCTCCCCACCAACTCGGCAATCTTTAAATCTTTCATCCCATCTGTCAGCATGACTTGGGTTTTCTTCCCTAATAAACCCTGCTGATAGGCTGCTTTCAGGATTAAACTCCCAGTTTCCGGGTAAGCAACTAATAAAACCGCGTCGGGATTTCCCCGAAAAGCCGCTGCCACCTCTGATTCAAAACTAGAAGCGTCAGGGGGATAGTAAGTAGGTTTTGCCTGATTTAAAACCTTGCCACCCAAAGGCGTAAAAGCGGAAGTAAAGGAATTTACTAATCCTCTGCCATAGTCATTATTAATCGCTAACACCGAGACTGTTTTAAAACCCCTGGCGCGTGCTAATTTGGCTAAAGCTTCACCTTGGAAATTATCCGGTGGCGCAGTACGGAACCAAAAACCCTGAAAATCACCTTTTTTGGCTCTTTGGGTAAAAATTGGACTAGTGCTCGAAGGGGAAATTTGTACTACTCCATTCCGCACCGCAATATCCACAGCAGCACTAGAAACAGAACTTCCGGTAGCGCCAACTACTCCCCCAACTCGATTCACTTCTGCTAACTTAGTCATGGCAGCGGCACCAGCAGGGGGGCTAGTTTGGTCATTTTCCGCAATTAATTGTACTGGTTGACCTAAAACGCCACCACATTCATTCACTGTTTTGACCAGTAGGCTAGCACTGTCCTGCATGGAAGCGCCAAATTGAGATAAATCCCCAGTAACGGAGAGGAGAGTGCCAATTTTGAGTCCAGAACCCGAAGATGTGTTATTTTGACAAGCAGCGGCGAGTGAGAGTAGTGCGATCGCTCCGACACAAAAGAGCAACTTTGCCACTTTGGTAAACTGTAGTTGAGTTCTATTTGGGTGATTCATATAATTTTTCTCTATTCCTGCAATACTAACAATGTAGTCAACTTGATTCTCTCAATGGAACTCTTTTCTTCACCCCCTAGTCATAATCAGTACAATTCAAACAATGAAATGCTGTAATATCTTCAAATCTTCTCTTAAGATAGGGCTAATTAATTAATATTGTGCGCTCAATAAACTGGTCGCAGATTGCGCCAAGAAAACTATGAGATAGGATACCTAGTTAAGTGTCTGAATGTGTAATTTTTCCGGCTGAGATTCTTTTAGGAGAGTATATGAAATCAATTTTTCGCAAAGGCGCATCTCTGGCTATTGTTGGCGGTACCCTGTTAAGTTCTCTGCTTATTGGTACTTTAGAGGTATTGGCTCTGACTCAAGAACAAATTTTGCAAAAGTTAGCACCTGTATTAGTTTTTACCATTAATAACGAAAGTGGTCAGACTCTAATTCGAGAAGTTCGCAATCAGCAGCAAAATAGAACAGCAAAAGTTGCCGGAATTTTCCTTAGTCAGAAGGATGCTCAGGCTTTTTTAGAAAAAATGAAAACGGAAAATCCCCAACTGGCAAATAATATGCAGGTTGTACCCAGGTCTTTAGCAGAAGTTTATCAGCTAGAGGAAGCTAATAAAAATAAGCCAGAGGCGCTGAATTTTGCTTATGTACCTACTCAACAACAGGTGGATTCGGCGTTGACAGTGTTGCGCCAAAGTGGGCAAAATGTGAATGAATTTAATGGTGTACCTTTGTTTGTCCTGAGCGCAGGGCCTAATAAAAATTATTTGGCTGCTCAACGCGGAGAACAACAAATTATTCCTTTCTTTTTCAGTAAAGAAGAAGTACAAGCGGAAGCAGAGCGAATTAAAAAACAACAACCAGATTTGGCATCTTCTTTGCAAATAGATGTTGTACCTTTGGAAGGTGTGTTAGATGCTTGGAAGAATCGTAAAGATGAATGGTTGAGCAAAATTGAGCTAATTCCATCTAAGGAGTCACGGGATTTATTGCGAAGTTTGTTAACCCAAATGCAGCAAAATAACCAAAATTCTCCGGGGTCGGGAAATCAAGCTGCACCAACAAGAACTCCTCAACAAAATAATCAATCACGCCCAACAAATACTCCGGCTAATAATCAGCAACGTAAGTGATTACGGCTGTCCAGATCCCCGAGGAAAGCAGAAGTTATCGGGGGTCTCGATCTTAATTTAGTAATCAAAAAATGTCTGAAGAAAAAGTTGTTTCTGGTTTAGAACTTTGGCAGTGGCGAAATGCTGCTATTAATGGTGCAAAATTGGCTGATGTTTCGCCAATGGAAGTGGATTGGATTTTACAGGAAGTGGCAGGGTTAAATACTTTATCTCTGCGGTTGGAGTTGTTTAAAGATCGATCGCAAATCCCCCTAACTATGCCCCTATCAAAATTAAACCAATTGTGGCAAAAGCGACTACAAGAAAGATTGCCAGTACAATATATTACCGGAATTACTCCTTGGCGAAATTTCTCTTTAATTGTTTCTCCCGCAGTTCTTATTCCTCGCCCAGAAACGGAATTGTTAATTGATTTGGCAGTAGAGGCAGTACAGGGGTACAGGGGTGCAGGGGTGCAGGGGTGCAGGGGAGAAAACTCAAAACTTTCTTCCTAACTCAAAACTCAAAACTCAAAACTCAAAACTTTCCCAGTCCCCAGTACCCAGTCCCCATTCCCAA
Source organism: Floridaenema aerugineum BLCC-F46 (assembly GCF_041929345.1). Classification (NCBI taxonomy): domain Bacteria; kingdom Bacillati; phylum Cyanobacteriota; class Cyanophyceae; order Aerosakkonematales; family Aerosakkonemataceae; genus Floridanema; species Floridanema aerugineum. The sequence continues at coordinate 22,216 of NZ_JBHFNQ010000194.1, read as the reverse complement.
CTCAAAACTCAAAAAACGAAGCTAAGAACTTCCCCAACTCATTGGGCAGATTTAGGGACGGGGAGTGGTGCGATCGCAATTGGTTTGGCAGATGCTTTTCCTCATGCCATAATTCATGCAGTGGATCAAAGTATTGAGGCTTTAAATATTGCTCAAGAAAATGCTCAACGTTTGGGATTTTTGCCCAGAATTAACTTTTATCAAGGTTCTTGGTTTGCACCTTTACAAGAATTAAAAGGTAAACTTACTGGCATGGTATCAAATCCGCCTTATATTCCTAGTAATATCGTGCCAACTTTACAACCAGAAGTGGCAAATCATGAACCACATTTAGCCCTTGATGGCGGTAATGATGGATTAGATTGTATCCGGTTGTTGGTAGCAGAAGCGCCAGAATACTTACTTCCGGGCGGGATTTGGTTGAGCGAAACTATGGCTGGACAAACTGAGGCAGTAGTAGAATTGTTAAAACATCAAGGAAGCTACTGTAATATCCAAGTTTTCGCTGATTTGTCAGGGATCGATCGCTTTGTATTAGCTTTTCGTTCAGAATATGAATAATTGAAATATTAGTCAAGTAGTTAATAAGTAAGTTAGTAATGAAGGTTTCAATAGATGCTTTGGTAGCGGGAGCAAAATCTGGTTCTGTAGTCAGCTTTCCTACAGATACAGTACCAGCATTAGCAGCTAAACCAAAAAATTCTCGTTTAATCTTTGAAGCTAAAGGGAGGAGTCAAGATAAACCACTAATTTTGATGGCAGCAACTGCTGAGGAACTTTGGCCTTTTTGTAGCGGAAATATCCCAGAATTTCAAGTTTGGCGGGAAGTTAGCGATCGATATTGGCCGGGTGCGTTAACCTTAGTATTACCTGCATCTGATAAAGTACCGATCGAGGTAAATCCTCTCGATCCGACTACTATTGGTATAAGGGTGCCCAATAGTACTATCGCTCGCCAAATTTTAGCGCAAACTGGCCCTTTAGCCACTACTAGCGCTAATTTATCTGGTCAGCCACCACTAGAAACTATGGCAGAAATTGACGCGCAATTTCCTGATGTTCTGACTCTATTATGGGAGGAAGAATTCAAGAATCATGCTGGTGGCGTTCCTTCCACAGTTGCTAAATGGACAAATAATGGTTGGCAAATTCTCCGACAAGGAGCAATTAAGCTACTGTAAGAAGGCTCCAAGGCTGAAGGTAAAAAAAAGCTGATCCAGAGTTCTTTAACCTTTGGCAAGTGGTAAATTATTATTGCCTTGCTGAGCTAGAAATTTGATAGATTTAATTTGGCGAAAGTAAACAGTTTAATATCTAATTTTTAGATTCTCATTTTGATGAACAAACCTCAAGATTCTCAACCTAGTGTTTCTGCTCTTTCTGAACAACTTAAGCTGACTAATGCAGCTTATCATCTGGCTGCGGAAATGAGCCAATTTAAAGCAGGTTTTTTGGCAAGAATTTCCCATGAATTGCGCTCGCCTTTAAATAGTCTAATCGGTCTGCACCAATTAATTATTTCTGATTTGTGTGAAAGTCCCGAAGAAGAACGAGAATTTGTCCAACAAGCTCATGCTTCAGCTTTAAAACTAGTAGGGTTAATCGATGAAATTCTCAATGTTTCTCGCACAGAATATGGTACTAATCGATTAGATATTCAACCTTTACAATTAGCAGAAATTCTCTCTCAAGTCTACGATTTAACTCATTTACAAGCAGCAAATCGCAATCATCGGTTAACCATTGAAGCACCCGCACCAGAAATTTTTGTATTAGCAGATCCGCGCTGGTTAAGACAGGTATTATTAAACTTAGTAGATACTCCACTAAAATATCCAGAACCGATAAATGTACGAGTTTGTGTACATTTAGAGCCAGCAACCGAATATGTTAATATTTGGGTGGAAGATGAACGCCCAGCAGAAGCTTTAAGTGAACCTATAGATTTATTAAAAGGCATTTCAGCAGAAGACAAAGAACCCTTACCTTTGAATGAAGATTTTACCCTTTCACCCGGATTATCTTTGATGATGAGTCAAACTATCCTGGAATTAATGAAAGGGCATTTAGAAGTTATCGCAGTTCCTTCGGCTGATGCAAAATTTACCAAAATTCAGTGTTCCATTCCTTGGTGTAAAAAGGAAATACTTGATGCTGAAAGTTAGATAGTTTTTTCAAACATTTGCTCGATCGCTTTTGCGGAAGCAGCATTAATTCGGCGTTGATTGTAGAGTACCATAGCAGTGCTAGGGTTAGGAAATTCAAACCCCAACTTGAGATAAAATCCCTGTTGATAAGTAGTCATTAAATAAACTCTTTCCACGCGCCGAACGCGGGGATGATCGAGCAAAGTTTCGATTAATTTTCGTCCTAAACCTTGACCTCGATAATCAGGGTGAATTACCACATCCCAAATTGTAGCGCGAAAAACGCAATCAGAAGTAGCTCTAGTAAATCCAATTAAGCGATCGTCATCCCAAATACTAATTACGGGATCGCTGTTGGCGATCGCAATTTCCCAATCCTCAAGCGATCGATTTTGCGCCCAAAAAGCAGCGAGTTTAAATAATGCTTGTAGCTGGACAATATCTACATCTGATTGGCGATCGCAAACCCGAATTTGACCACACTTCATTCCTTAATAACCCCCAGTATCTTACCGAGTTATTTTACTAATTAAACCGGGGTTTGTGTGGTGTCTAAAAACACTGAAATTCTTTTAGTCATTGGTCATTGGTCATCTGTCATTTGTCATTGGTTATTTATTTTTAGTAGTGATGATAATTTCCTACCACAAACTACCAACTAGTTATACTCCACACGGTCACAAACTGTTGTTTTTGATTTGTAGTAGGGGCGAAGCATTCCGGTACATATCTTTAGCGCCAACCAACAAATTATTGCCGGAATGCTTCGCCCCTACTCTATGACTAATGACAAATGACCAATGACTAATAAATTAATCATTCAACCAACGAGCCGCATCTTTGGCATGGTAAGTCAATATTAAATCAGAACCAGCACGTTTAAAGCTAGTTAAAGTTTCCATTACCACCCGTTCTTCATCAATCCAACCGTTAAGGGCGGCAGCTTTCACCATAGAATATTCGCCAGAAACATTGTAAGCCGCAACAGGCAAATTACTAGCTTCCTTAACACGCCAGATGACATCCATGTAAGCTAAAGCAGGCTTAACCATGAGCATATCAGCACCTTCAGCGATATCTAAAGCGATTTCCTTGAGGGCTTCGCGGGCGTTACCGGGGTCCATTTGGTAGGTTCTGCGATCGCCAAATTGTGGTGTAGACTCAGCAGCATCCCGGAAAGGCCCATAATAAGCCGAAGCATACTTAGCCGCATAAGACAAAATCGGTGTATCCAGATACCCAGCCTCATCCAAAGCCACGCGAATCGCCTGCACAAAACCATCCATCATACCCGAAGGCGCAATAATATCCGCCCCCGCCTTAGCCTGAGAAACCGCAGTCTTCTTCAACAATTCCAAAGTCGGGTCATTCAACACCCGCCCCGACAAATCGCCAACCTGCAAATAACCGCAGTGACCGTGACTCGTATACTCACAAAGACAGGTATCAGCAATCACCACCAAATCAGGAACCGCTTCCTTAACAGCAGTCGCCGCCTTCTGCACAATCCCGCAATCATGCCAAGCGCCAGTAGCATCAGCATCCTTATCTTCAGGAATCCCAAACAGAATAATACCCGGAATCCCCAAATCGTAAACTTCCTTCGCTTCCTCCACAATCTTATCCACCGAAAGTTGATAAACTCCTGGCATTGACTTCACTTCCTTAGCAATAGCTTGACCAGGAACAGCAAACAGAGGATATATTAAATCATTCGTCGTCAGAACAGTTTCCCGCACCATACGGCGTAACTGAGAAGAAGTGCGGAGACGGCGGGGGCGATGAATTGGAAACATAACTTTTTTTTAAACCTGATTTTCTTGAGGAGTTACTCATTTAGAAAGGCAGAGGGCAGAAGATTCCAAGGTAAAGTAGAACCTCCAGTAATCTCTAATCTCGTTACCAGGTTCAACCTGGTAACGAACCACAGAGGCTCTGCCTCTGGGTAATAATTATTTCTACAACTCTGCACTAGCTTACATACACTAATAAGAAATCATAATCTCTTTAGTACCCATATAGATCCCCAACTTCTTCAAGAAGCCGGATATCAAAAAAAAGCAAAGTAGGGTGCGTTAGCCATAGCGTAACGCACCATCCCCCCAGGAAAAAACTTCAAAAAAGCCCCCTCCTCGCAAGCGGGGAGGGGGTTGGGGGTGGGGTTCAATTAGCATTAAGCTGTAACAGCTGCGGTTTCTGCTTCAGCAGCAGGAACAGCATAAACGCTAATTTTCTTGCGAGTTCTACCCTTTCTTTCAAAAGTAACAATGCCATCGATGAGGGCAAATAAAGTATCATCGCCACCGATACCGACATTATTACCAGGATGGAACTTAGTTCCCCGTTGGCGAACTAAAATATTTCCAGCGCGAACAACTTGACCACCGTAGCGCTTAACACCTAAACGCTGGGCGTTAGAGTCGCGCCCGTTGCGCGTACTACCAGTACCTTTCTTATGAGCCATTTTTCCTTCCTAATCTATCTACTTCTACTTTCTACTAACTCAAGTTGCTAGTTACCAAGATTATCGCTTTGATCCCCCCTAACCCCCCTTAACAAGGGGGGAACCAGATTTAAAGTCGCCCTTGGTAAGGAGGGAACCAGATTTAAAGTCCCCCTTGGTAAGGGGGGAACTCCTTTCAAAGTCCCCCTTGGTAAGGGGGGAACTCCTTTCAAAGTCCCCCTTGGTAAGGGGGGAACTCCTTTCAAAGTCCCCCTTGGTAAGGGGGGAACTCCTTTCAAAGTCCCCCTTGGTAAGGGGGATTTAGGGGGATCAACCAGGGCTCATAACTAAAGCAACTTGTATTACTATTATTCAGCTGCTTCTGTAGTTGCGGGTGCTTCTTCTGCTGCGGGTGTAGTTACCACTTCTGCGGTTACAGGAGTGCTTTCTTCTTTCTTCCCACCCAGTACTGTACCGTTCAGACTGATGGAATCAATCATTAAACGAGTGATTTCCTGGCGATGTCCGCGTTTTTTGCGGGTTTTCTTTTTCGGTTTCATCTTGTAAACCAGGACTTTGCGCCCCCGAAAATGGCGCATCACCGTACCTGTAACGGTAGCACCTGCAACCAAGGGCTGACCGATACTTACATCGCCGTCATTGTTAACAAATAAAACTTTGTCAATGGTTACTTCGGCATCTGCTTCGACGTGCAGTAGTTCAATGTCGTAAAAGCGACCGGGTTCTACCCGTAATTGTTTGCCGCCTGTTTCAATAATTGCGTAAGTCATGAGTTTTTGCTGATTTGGGCCGTACAGGTAGCTCAATTGGTAGTGGGTGATGGGTAGTTGGTAGTTGGTATGGAAAACCAATTACCAACTACCCATGACCGATCGCCAATCAAGCTTTTGGAATGTCTTGACCTGATCCGAGCAGGGGTAGACAGACAATCTACTATTATCTGTTTTTTTATAGGTGAATGTCAACTCAAAAATTTTCTAGGTACGTTGTTGCGCTTCAGCGCTAGAACTGGCGCTGAAGCGCAACAACGTACTTTAATATCAGCTAAATTTGAGACATCAGTATAAGAAAGGCGAATAAGTAGCAATGGCGACGCAGTTAAAGAAAATTTGGCAGTTTTTAAACACTGATTTAAAAGAATTATGCCGTCCAACTGGAGCAGTAGAAGCTAGTGCAGAGGTTTCTAAAACTGCATTAGAATTTGCTATTGCATTAGGTTTTTTAGGTTCTTCATTATCCCCTGCTAGTATAGCTGTAGCGGGTCTATCTTTTGCGGGAATTGCCGCTAAGGGAATTAGGTTTTACCGGGATAAAAACAACAAAGAACTAACGTTAGAAGAATGCGTAAGTGTTGCTGTTCCTTTAGCTTATTTAGAAAGTTTCGATGAGTTGGCAAAGACTAATGATTTGTTACGGAAACTGGGTGCAACTCCTATAAGCGATATCATTAAACAACAGATTGAACAGTTAGGAGAATTACAAATTGATGAATATCTGGCTAGAAAAGCTCTTTCCTACTTCACTGAATCTGAATTAGCCCAAGCATTTAATCAACTATTATTAACTCAGTTACAACAAGCAGGAATTAATCAGCAAGAAGCTAGTATTTTGACAGGCTGGGTAGCTTGGGGAACTCAGCGACATTTAATTAAAGCTTTGCAGGATTCAGAAGATTCTGTAAGACAACTAACCAAAGCATACATTAGTGGAAATAGTTCCTCTAGTAAATATAGCAGCATCACTACTTACTTAGAAAATCAAATTGCTACAAAACCATTAGAAAAAGTATTTGCTGAAAATTTTACATTTCAGGAAATTTATGTACCTTTAAAAGTAAAACCTGTAAATGCTAATGGTGAAATAGATGAAAAAGCTGATTCTGGAGAAATAGAAACCTGGGCTAAGACAATTCTTGCAGATGAACAAAAACTTGATAAAGTAATGTTTATCCAAGGAAGCCCAGGAAGAGGAAAAAGCGTTTTTTGTCGGATGTTTGCTGATTGGGTGAGACAGCATTTACATCCAGTTTGGACACCAATTTTAATTCGATTGCGCGATATCAGGACATTTGAGAAAAGTTTTGAAAAGACATTACAAGCAGCAGTTGGTTGGGATTTTTCTACTAGTGATGATGGTTGGTTGACGGATAGAAACACCAGATTTTTGTTTTTGCTGGATGGGTTTGATGAATTGTTGCTGGAGAGGGGAAACAGCCAAGGATTAAAAGATTTTCTTTGGCAAGTTGATGATTTTCAAAGTAGCTGCAAGCGCAACCCAGAAAGAGGACATCGGGTTTTAATTACTGGTAGACCTTTGGCTTTACAAGGAATTGAAGGCAGAATGCCACCTAACTTAGAACGGGTGGAATTACTACCAATGGATGACCAACTTCAGCAGCGATGGTTTATTAAATGGTCGCAGATATTTGGCACAGATAAAACTTCTGCATTTCAGCAATTTTTACAAGATAAAAGCTGTCCAGAAAAAGTTCCGAATGAATTAGCGAAAGAGCCTTTATTGCTGTATCTTTTGGCAGCGATGCACCGAGATGGTAAGTTAACAGTGGAAATGTTTGCAGGTGCTAGCAGTGCAGCAGCAAAAATTAAAGTTTATGAGCAATCTTTGGAATGGGTGCTAACAAAACAACGAGAGGAATGGCTTAACCGAGAATTAACAGGACAGGAAACAGAAGGTTTACGGCGCGTTCTTTCTGAGGCGGGTTTATGCGTGGTGCAATCAGGTGGGGAATGTGCAGCAATGCAGATGATTGAATCACGTTTAAAGGGTGATGATACAGCGATTGGGTTAATTCAGAAAGCTAGAGAGCAACATGGAAATGATGCTTTAAAAAATGCTTTGGCGGCTTTTTACTTGCAACCTGCGGCGGGTGATAAGGAAGGTTCAGTTGAGTTTTGTCACAAAAGTTTTGGGGAATTTTTATGTGCTGAACGCTTGAAAGAAAGCTTGATTGATTGGACGCAACCGGGAACTAAACGCTATCAGGAATTTAATGTTTCTACTGAGCGAATGGACTGGGAAATTTATGATTTATTGGGTTATGGTGGGCTGACTCCAGAAATTGTAGATTATTTGATGGCGTTGTTAACTGCTAGTGATGAATTTCGCCCCGAACAGTTGTTTAAACGGTTGGAAAATTTCTATTTCCGTTGGTGTGATGGTGAGTTTATCGACACATTTCCAGAGAACTTGCCTCAAAAAAAGATGTTAGCACTGCGGGAGCAACTGAAAACACTAAGTTTAGGACTGCGACAAGTGGATATTTATGCTGGACTGAATGTGATGATTTTACTTTTGGAGTTAAATCGTTATGCTCAGTCAAAAGAAGATTTAAAAGATAAAATTGCTTTTTATCCTTGTGGTGAGAAAGATACTGATAGTTTTGATGCAGTGCGATTGCTTAAGATTATTGGTTACAGCCATTGTATTAGCGTTACTGCCTTTTTAAAAATGGTTGGTTCTTCTCTCAGTGGCGCAGACCTCAGTGGCGCAGACCTCAGTGGCGCAGACCTCAGTGGCGCAGACCTCAGTCGCGCAAACCTCAGTCGCGCATACCTCAGTCGCGCATACCTCAGTGGCGCATACCTCAGTGGCGCATACCTCAGTGGCGCAAACCTCAGTGGCGCAAACCTCAGTCGCGCATACCTCAGTGGCGCATACCTCAGTGGCGCAGACCTCAGTCGCGCAAACCTCAGTGGCGCAGACCTCAGTGGCGCAAACCTCAGTCGCGCAGACCTCAGTGGCGCAGACCTCAGTCGCGCAAACCTCAGTGGCGCAAACCTCAGTCGCGCAAACCTCAGTAGTTCTAGCCTTACGGATATTTTCGGTAATACCCAAATTTACAAAACAAATCTACAAAATATTGCCTGGAATGAATATACAAATTGGGAAAATGTTCAGGGTTTGGAAACATCTGAAAATGTGCCGCAAGCTTTAAAGCAACAACTAGGAATAAATTAAAATAAAATCAATACCAAACAATTATTCCTTTGGCAATTCTTCTAATGTGGGCATCCGATAACCACGCCAACGTAAAATTGCCCAAGCATAAGCTTTTTTCAGCATCAACTTATCAGCAGCTAAACTTAATTCTCGAAGTTCTTGCCGTTCTGGAGAACTAATTTCACCAATTTGGTTTTTCTCGAACAATTCCTCATGACGTTCTTGTTGATTCAAGGCAACTTTGCTATGGGCAATTTTTAGTAATTCATCTATTGGTAAAGTCTGCAATGATAACAATTCAGTTTGGATTTCTGGAGGTGCATTGTCTACAGAAGGTGGTAAATTTGTGGTAATTCTCTGTTTTTTGCTCAACAGCTTTTTTCTAGAGATTTGGGTAAGGTGCGTTACGCTAGCGCTAACGCACCCTACGAAGGGTGGATAAAGAAATCACCCCTGTAACAATTCAAGGTGTTAAGTTCAAAAAACAAAATGGAAGTGTTTTGATTTTTGAATTATCACTTTTGAATTTGTTAAGGGGTGAGTTTTAGGGGAATTGTAGGTAATTAATTGTTTGCCGACTAGCGACTACCAACTACCAACTACCCACTACCAACTTAACGATAGATACCGTTGTTAATGCGATCGTCTCCTTCGTTAAAAGCAGATTCTACTGATGTAACAGTAAACTCATCCAAGTTAGCTTGGAGAATTTCCTTCTGCCGAGTACTAAGTCCCGGAATATCCAATACATCCTCTACTTTGTCATAAGGCGCATTTTTGATGATCTTCGCACCTAAGTTGGGGTACATTCCCTGAAAACGCTTAAATGCCCGTAAGTTGGTGTTGTTTAAATCAATTTTGTTTGCTATTTGTCCTAGCTTCGCGTCTACTTTATTTCGTAACGCAGCTTCAGCTGATGTTTCTGCCAAAACTGGTACAGAGTTAAACGCCACGCTAGTCAAAGGAACTGCATTAGCGCGTTGAACTAATCCCAGTCCTGCCCAGCAACCAATGACTAGGGCGCATATTGTAAAGAAGCGTAACAATTTTTTCATTTATCTATACCTCCCTCAAAAACTGGACTGATGTCCACACAGCTTCCATCAAAAGATTATTATCGGTCTAATAGTGCCGTCTTTATGAACTTGTATTTATTGAGTTTTACTTTGCATTGCCAAAAACCTATCCAGGTTGGCAAAAGTGCCTGCGTAGGTAAGGGTTGGTTTGTCGTAGCCTTTGAGTTGCACTACCTGTTGTTTAAAACCAGCGTCCTCAACACCTAGAGGTAACAAATATTGATAAGTAGTTTCACCTAAAGCTATATCCATTCCCAGCTGCTTGGTGGAAGATTCCAAGCGGAATGTTGCATTAACAGTATCTCCTAAAGCGGTGTAGTCTGGGCGATCGCCACTCCCCGTATTACCCACCATTGCATAACCAGTATTAATCCCCGCCCCAATTCGCAAGGGAAATGGTAAAACATATTCCCGATCCAATTCCTGTGTCATTTTGTACAGGTCGCTAAGCGCCTGACAAATTTTCCCCACCTCCTCATTAGTAATCGTGCGTCCACTGTGAAACCAAACAGCCATCACTGCATCACCGATGTACTTATCCACCCAACTACCGTAGTCGCGAATAATACTTCCACAATGACGAAACCAAGTTCCAATCAATTCGGAAAGCAGTTTCTCATCTAATTGTCGAGTTAAAACGGTAAAGTCGCGAATATCGACTACCATTACCGAGATTAAGCGGCGAACGTGCAGGGCCGAAGTAGCTGTTAACTCGTCAGAGCTACTGTTAGCGTGTTCTGAAGAATTATCGTTACTGGGAGTAAAGAAATCTAATTCGGTTTGACCGAAGGTAAGATGATCGCCATTTCGCAGGGTTACGGGAATGCTAACCCTGCGACCATTGACAAAAGATCCATTACGGCTTCCTAAATCGATTAAATAAAATTCCCCTGTTTCCATGCACTGTAACATTGCATGGTTACGGGAAATCCAGCGATCGGGGATGACAAAATTATTGTCATCGCTTCTACCAATAGTCCAGCAATGACTGCCCACTAATGGTAGATACCGATTTCCAGAGTCGGTTTTTAGTAACAGATAGGGAACGGATGTAGGTTGCAACGTCACCGGATGTTAGAGAAGCGACGTGGAGTTAGTCAGAGTCTCTAATATTTATACTAATTTAACTGTCTGAAGTCGCATGACAGCTGTAAGTAACAGTTTTGTCAAGCTAATGGTTTAATTCAGGCAGCTGAGGCAGCTAACCAAAATAGGCCATCTACCAAAATCGTACTCAAAACTGCTCCACTAAACGCCCACCAGTGTAACTGCACTGAGCGCCAGGGTAAAGTACCCACGCCTAAGAGTACGCCTAAAAGTGCGATCGCCCAAGCAATTCCCCCAGGGCTATTAACATGAGTTGTGGCATCTTGCAAGATCTGTATTGCTAATTCTGGCTCTACCTGCATTAGCTGCCGCCAGGAAGGAATTAAATCTACTAAGTAAAAATACGTATCTGTAACTGCGGTACCAAATAAGGAACCTAAATAAAACCAGTTGCCTACTTTGCCCCAACCTTGTCTGAGACACCATAACGCAAAGGGTAGTCCGATCGCTTCCACTGGCAGGTGAATCAACGGTTCCCAACGCAGCCAACCCCAATAAATTGACCCCGCTAACCAACTCCAGCTAAACCCTAAAAGCAAGTCTCCCCAAATTTGGGTTTTTGGCCTTTTCAGCAGCACAAAACTTAAACCCACCCAACCCAAGGTCAATAACAAGCTCAGCAAGGGCAACAGGCGCACTAGGGGCGCTTGGATGAATACGGGTACCGAAACTAGGAATGATGCCGCCAGGAAGACTAACCAGGCTTTCTTAGAACCGATTCGCCACCAATCAGTGGCCCGACAAGAGGTGTAAGCAGACAAGGTGTTGTTTAGCAAGATTTTTAATTTTTGTTACTTAAGTTTACCTTATTTAATGTATCACAACAAATATCCCCCTGGGGGGTATTTTTATATTAGCTTAGTTTTTGGAAATAGAGATGGAGATGGCGAGATGGGCAGCGTTACTTCATTGTCTGGTGAGAAAATTTTGCAGGGGACTATTTGACAGAGGCAGAACATCTAATGTAGGGGTAATTCATGAATTACCCCTACATTAGATGTTCTGTGTCAGTCCTGTTCCACTTAAATGATTTTCTACTGCGAACATGAATTAGCCCTCCCCGCCTCCCTACCTCTTCTTCCTAGTGCCCAGTCCCCAGTCCCTAGTCCCCGTTCCCTGTTACCTTAATTCACATTGAAACTTTAAATTTGAAGCTTATTTTTTTGGGTAGGCTATGCTTGGTGGTTATATTGGGAGTTAAAAGTAAAGTAGACATGGGTTTATCACAACGCCAATGGCACAGGTTTTTGGGTATAGGAATTGTTAGCACTCTTCTTGCCTTACCTTTAAAAGCACTTTCTCAGTCGGCGGTGGCGACACCAACAGCAACGACTAGTCAGGTAAATGTGTTTCAGGCAATTGTTTTAGGTTTTGTGCAAGGGGCGACGGAATTTTTACCGATCAGTAGTACGGCGCATTTAAAAGTGGTGCCTGTTGTCTTGGGGTGGGGCGATCCGGGTGTAGCTTTTACGGCGGTAATTCAATTGGGTAGTATTGCGGCGGTGTTGTGGTATTTTTGGCGGGATTTGAAAAATATTGCGATGGGCTCGATCGCAGCGATCGCACACAAAGACTATGAGGCTCAAGAATTTAAATTAGCATTGGGAATTATTTTTGGTACGATCCCGATCGTATTCTTTGGGTTATTGATTAAAATCTTTATTCCTGATTTTGATAATTCTCCGTTGCGAAGTCTAGGGGCGATCGCTACTGCCTCAATAGTCATGTCAATATTGTTAGGAATAGCGGAAAAAATCGGCACTCGCCACCGAAAATTTGACAAATTGGGCGTGAAAGATGGAGTTTTAATGGGTTTAGGGCAAGCATTAGCCTTAATGCCCGGAGTTTCGCGTTCTGGTTCTACCTTAACTGCTGGGTTATTCATGGGTTTGGAAAGGGCGACAGCAGCAAGGTTTTCCTTTCTTTTAGGAATTCCCGCAATTACTTTAGCTGGTTTGGTAGAATTAAAAGGCATTTTGTCTGAAGGTTTGGGAGATGCGGGATTACTGCCATTAATAGTTGGAGTGATCTCATCGGGGATTTTTTCTTATTTAGCGATCGCTTGGTTGCTAAAATTCCTGCAAACTCAAAGTACTTGGGTGTTTATTTGGTATAGATTAGTGTTTGGTGTAGTGATTTTAGGGGCAATTTTTACTGGAGTGTTGCAAAATAGCTAATAGTTATTAGTCATTTGTCATCTGTCATTTGTCATTTGGACAAAAATCGCTTGACCATTGACTAATGACCAATGACTAGTGACCAATGACTAATGACCAATGAGTGAAATTTCTATTCGTCCGGCTTTAATTACCAGAGTTTTACCTGATTCGATCGCTGCTGAGATTGGGTTTGAGGTTGGCGATCGTTTAGTCGCAATTAACAGCACAAAACCCCGGGATCTCATCGACTACAAATTCTTATGCGCCGATGAACTTCTAGAATTAGAAGTGTTAGACGCTAAAGGCAAAACTCATAAAGTAGAAATAGAAAAAGATTACGACGAAGACTTGGGTTTAGAATTTGAAACCGCCTTATTTGATGGTTTAATTCAATGTAATAACCGTTGTCCCTTCTGTTTCATTGACCAACAACCCCCAGGAAAAAGAGAATCTTTATATTTAAAAGATGACGATTATCGTTTAAGTTTCCTCTATGGTTCATACTTAACTTTAACTAATCTCACCCAAAAAGAATGGAACCGAATCGAGCAAATGCGACTTTCCCCGCTTTATGTTTCCGTTCACGCCACCGAACCAGAAATCAGAATACGCTTATTAAAAAATCAACGTGCTGAACAAATTTTAGACCAAATTAAATGGTTTCAAAAACGCCGCTTACAAATTCACGCCCAAGTAGTAGTTTGTCCGGGAATTAATGACGGAATTCACTTAGAAACCACATTGCGAAATTTAGCCAAATTCCATAAAGGTGAAGTTCCCGCAGTTGCATCAGTCGCGGTTGTTCCAGTTGGTTTAACTCGCTTTCGTCCACAAGAAGATGAATTAATCCCAGTTACTCCAGAAAAAGCCAAAGAAGTAATTTCCCAAGTGCAAAAACTGCAAGGCGAATTAGGAAAAAAGAAGGGTAAAAATTGTGTTTGGTTAGCCGATGAATGGTTTTTGATTGCGGGTGAAGATTTACCCCCAGAATCACATTATGAAGATTACCCGCAAATTGATAATGGTGTCGGTTCAATTCGTTTGTTTTTAAGGAAATTTGAGGAAGCAGCGAAAATTTTACCCGCCAGTGTTGCGCCAGAAAGAAAGTTTACTTGGGTAGTGGGAAATGCAGTAGAAAAAGCCTTTCAACCGATTTTAGAAAGATTGAATCAAGTGAAAGGTTTGACAGTAGAAATGGCGGCTTTTCCTAGTAAATATTGGGGACAAAAGATTAGTGTTACTGGGTTGTTGACTGGGGAAGATTTGCTGTTTAATTTACAAGATAAAGATTTAGGAGATGGGATTTTATTGCCATCTTTAATGTTGAAACATGGGGATACTAGGTTTTTGGACGATCGGACTGTTGAGGAAGTTGCTGATAAGTTGGGGGTGAGGATTTTTCCGGTTAATGGGATTGAGGGATTGATTGAGGGATGTGTCAGGTATGGGGCAGGCAGGATGCCTATTTCAGAGGCAGGCAGGATGCCTACCCCACAAGAGGAAAAAAAATGATTGTTTCTTCTTTGTTGTAGCGCAGGCATCTTGCCTGCTATAAAGATCTCAAAGTAATCTCTGGGAAGAGGCAGGCAGGATGCCTACCCCACAAGAGGAAAAAAATGATTGTTTCTTCTTTCTTGTAGAGCAGGCATCTTGCCTGCTATAAAGATCTCAAAGTAATCTCTGGGAAGAGGCAGGCAGGATGCCTACCCCACAAGAGGAAAAAAAATGATTGTTCTTTTCTTGTAGAGCAGGCATCTTGCCTGCTATAAAGATCTCAAAGTAATCTCTAGGAAGAGGCAGGCAGGATGCCTACCCCACAAGAGGAAAAAAAATGATTGTTTCTTCTTTGTTGTAGAGCAGGCATCTTGCCTGCTATAAAGATCTCAAAGTAATCTCTAGGAAGAGGCAGGCAGGATGCCTACCTCACAAGAGGAAAAAATGATTGTTTCTTCTTTGTTGTAGAGCAGGCATCTTGCCTGCTATAAAAATCTCAAAGTGATGTTTGGGAAGAGGCAGGCAGGATGCCTACCTCACAAGAGGAAAAAAATGATTGTTTCTTCTTTGTTGTAGAGCAGGCATCTTGCCTGCTATAAAGATCTCAAAGTAATCTCTGGGAAGAGGCAGGCAGGATGCCTACCCCACAAGAGTAAAAAAATGATTGTTCTTTCTTGTGGAGCAGGCATCTTGCCTGCTTATACCAGCAATAAATTATCTCAAATTAAGTAGAAGCTAAGCTTAAAATGAAAGAACCAAAATTCAAAATCAGCCAAAGAAGGCTACCTCATTGGGAATTAGATGGAGCAGTCTATTTTATTACTTTTAATACTTGGGAAAAACTGGAAATAACTCCAGAAGCTAGACAAGTCGTTCTGAATGCTTGGAAGTTTTTTGATAACAAAAGATATAAGATATACTGCCTGGTTGTGATGCCAGATCATGTACATATACTAATTCAGCCATTACCTAAGTCTGCTGATGAATTTTGGTCGCTTAGTAGTATCATGCACAGTATTAAAAGCTATAGTTCAAAAGAGATTGCTAAAGTTATGAAACATATTGGGACAGTTTGGCAAGATGAGCGATATGACCATATTATTAGAAACGATCGAGAGTTGGCAGAAAAGTGGGAATATATCAGGCAAAATCCTGTTAAAGCAAAATTGTCATCTACACCAGAAGAATATCCGTTTTTCTGGCAAATATCTAATTGAGCATGGAAATATTAAAAGAAAGCAGATTCATTTTTCTGAGAATAATATCCGCAACTCTTGTGGTATAGGCATCTTGCCTGTCACAGGGGGATTTAGACTTTCAGATTATCAATAGTCAATTCTTCAGAGGAGCGATCGCATATTGTTTCAGGTTGTGCGTTCAAATTTCCAGCAAATAAACTAGTAAACGAATAACTATAGCAAACTATACGCTGGCTCCCCTGATTCCGATCGCAGAAGGAAAGGTTTATGCTAGAAACAACCATCTTGAGATAGAAGAGTTTCCATGTCTGAGAATATGGTAGTGATGGTGTTCACGGATTTAGTCAACTCCACCGCCATTATAAAACAGTTGTATCATGGCGACACAATAGCACGCGATCGCACCTACCATGAAACAATTCTAAAGCCGCACCGCCAGCGTGTGGAAAATACTATTGGAAAATATGGTGGGCGCAAAGTTGATACTCAGGGCGACTCATATTTCCTCGTTTTCACTAACCCGATAGAAGCTGTACGGTGGGCAGTTGAGATTCAAACGAGCCACTCTAGCGATCCTATCATTACACCATTGGGGTCGCTCTTAGTCAGAATAGGGATGCACGTAGGTAGCCCACTTTCCCAAGACGATAACTTAGTTGGGTACGACATACACTACGCTTCCCGTGTCGGCGCATTAGCCACTGGAGGACAAATCCTGCTTTCCGAAGCGATGGCAGCATTAGTGCGTGCCGCTAGCATCAATAACTGTAGGCTGCATTATCATGGTGAGCGCGACTTGAAAGACATCGGTAAGGAATCGATTTTTGAGTTCCTTTACGCTGAAAAACAGCCACAACCACTTAAAGAAGGGATCAAAGTTACACTCGATACCAATAGGGAGATTAGCGAGGAAGATACCAAATCAGTTACTTTGCTCCGTGAACAGCACGACGGTACATTGATTGATTCGAGTGGTGAACTGGGAAACATACCCAAGCCAATAAAGGAAAACCGTCCCCAAAAATTTATTATTGTAAAAGTTGTACCTTTATTGCTGGTGCTATTACCTACGCTTGTAGGAATAACTAAGATTGACTCATCTTTCATTCCTGGCTTATGCAATTTACTCGGAAAGTGTGTTCAAGCTAATGAGAACTCTAACCGCACTTTCTCTTGCGGACGTTATCAAAAATCATACGCAACAAACGTTTATAATAGGCAATCTGGTGAATACATCCCATTTATTAACTGGGGTTCTGGTTATTTAAGTCAAAGCCGTTGTCAGACTGTTTCTGACAGATTGGAAAGTGAATACAAAAATGACCGATTGAATTATATTACATCTGGAAGGATGAACGGACAGAAAGTAATTTGCACGGCTACTACCAAAGGTGGCTCTTGCAGAGGATTGTTGTTCACGCTCAGACCGCAAGATGATGCAGACGAAGTTTTAGGCCAAATATTTGAAATTCGTATGTTAGGTTCAAACAGACCTATTGAACAATCAAGTGGCTTAGTAGATAATGCAAAGGAAATCGCAGTTAAAATTATTTTAGAACTACCTGTTTCAACAAAATCTGAAGTAAGAGAAATAAAAATTGCAATCGTAGGCTCTGGAATCATTGTGAATAAAGAGAAGAGTACAAAAACCTACACCGTCCTCTTATCCAAACAGATAGCAGTTGATGCCAATACTAATAAAGTTATCACTTTTGATGGGAAAGAACACACAATTACATTTGTTTCTGAGCTAGGCAAAGGTATAGATATACAACTATTGCAGTTCCATAGTGACAGAGATTACCCTATTGCTAAATTTGGCAATTCTGACCCGAACTAATTGTGTTACAAAGCTTAGTAGGAGGAGCGATCGCATTTCCAGCAAATAAACTAGTAAACGAATAACTATAGCAAACTATACGCTGGCTCCCTGATTCCGATCGCAGAAGGAAAGGTTTATGCTAGAAACAACCATCTTGAGATAGAAGAGTTTCCATGTCTGAGAATATGGTAGTGATGGTGTTCACGGATTTGGTCAACTCCACCGCCATCATAAAACAATTGTGTGAAGAAGACACAATTGCACGCGATCGCACCTACAATGAGACGATATTAGCGCCGCACTCCCTGCGAGTGGAAACCACTCTTGAGAAATACGGCGGGCGCAAAATCGACACTCAAGGCGACTCATACTTCCTTGTTTTTGCTAACCCGATCCAAGCTGTACGGTGGGCTGTTGAGGTGCAAATTAGCCACGCTACCGACCC
Source organism: Floridaenema aerugineum BLCC-F46 (assembly GCF_041929345.1). Classification (NCBI taxonomy): domain Bacteria; kingdom Bacillati; phylum Cyanobacteriota; class Cyanophyceae; order Aerosakkonematales; family Aerosakkonemataceae; genus Floridanema; species Floridanema aerugineum. The sequence continues at coordinate 4,343 of NZ_JBHFNQ010000194.1, read as the reverse complement.
TATTGTGACACCACTTGGCCCACTCTTGGTGAGAATTGGTATCCATATCGGCAACCCACTTCCCAAAGGTGATAATTTGGTTGGGTATGACGTACATTATGCCTCTCGTGTTGCTGCTTTTGGCAATGGGGGACAAATCCTGCTTTCCGAAGTGATGGCGGCATTAGTACGTGCTGCAAGCATCAGGGGCTGGAGGGTGCATCGTCACGGTGAACGGGACTTCAAAGGCATTGGCAACGAACCGATTTTTGAACTCCTTTACGCTGACAAACAGCCACAGCCACTCAAAGACGAACCCGCAATCATCAAAGTTGCGCCTGATACCAAACAAAAGAATCAAAAAAAGGAAACTCAAAGAGTTACTTCGGGAATCGAGAAGCGCCAGCGTACCCGAATTAGAATGGGTTTTTTAATGCCTTTGTTGCTAGTACCATTACTCGGAGTAGTGGCAATTTTTATGATTAATCCCGCTGAAATTTCTAACTTATGCGATGTATTGCCAATCTGCGCCGAAGATAAGTGGAAAGTCAAATATGATCAAGCAGATAAACAGGCTAAAATAGCTCGCGACTTAGCCCAGACCAGAGATTACGATGATTTGAAAAAAGCCTCCGAGCAATTGGAGAAAGCCATCAAACAATTGGAGGAAATTCCACCAAATGCCACTATCTACGCGGAAGTGGAGCAAGTATTACCAAGGTATAAACAAGAAATAGCTAACCTGAAACAGAAACAGAATAAAATGCAATACGAGTGGAAAGTCAAACATGATGAAGCAGATAATCAGGCTAAAATAGCTCGCGACTTAGCTCAGAAAGCCAAAGATTACAATGATTTAAAAAAAGCCTCCGAGCAATTGGAGGAAGCCATCAAACAATTTGAGGCAATTCCATCAAATGCCACTATTTATCCACAAGTGCAGAAAGTATTACTGGGGTATAAACAAGAACTAGCGAAACTGAAACTGAAACAGAAGATAGACCTTTTTAAACCTCAGAAGCCGTAAGATCAGAAAAAGCTAATTTTTACTAATCTCGATCTTGCCACTGCAAATTTAAGTTAGTAAATTGGAGTTATATTTTCATGTCCACATTTGTCTGTGGAAAAGTCTTATGAACTTGAAATCAACATCAGTTCAAAAGGTGGCGCTATTGGCGCTTACTTTTGGTGCTACTATCGCTTTTGTACAGCCCAACTTCGCTCAAGGTAATGAAAATTCCAACCGCACCTTCTTGTGCGGAGCTTATAAAAACTCATACGCAACATTTGTTAATAATAGGCAAGTTGGTCAATACATCCCATTTATTTACTGGAATTCCGACTATTTCAGGCGTGGTGGTCATGACCCTGTGAGCCGTTGTCGGACTGTTTCTGACAAATTTGAAAGTGAGTACAAGAAAGACCGATTAAATTATATTACCAGCGGCAGCAGGGGCAGACAGACGGTTATTTGCACTGCTGCCAGGAAAGGGGGCGAATGCGTGGAAGTGTTGTTTACACTTAAACCAGGTGATGATGCAGACCGAGTTTTGCGCGAAATATTTGAAATTCGTACTTTAGGCTCAAACAAACCAGTTGAACAATCAAGTTACATAACACGGGAATCGGCAAACGGGGAAACGCGATTTTACGTTGATGTTTCCAGTTTCATCAGAGCTTTGGACAGAAACAGAATCAGACGGTAGACTCAGATTTTAGCCAGTTAATTACTCAAAGCAAAGACAACTCTTCAGAAGCTAAAATCTATGGGTACATAAAATCTGCCTACCTGGAAGCATAAAATTATTGAGCTTGTAGGCGGTTTTTGTTTTGTATAGACCTGCTATTTAGCAGGAAGGATACGAAATGAATTGGCGATCGCTGATATTCTTAATCGGTCTGGGAATCTGGTTAATTGACACAGCAGCACAAACACCAAATTCAGGTTTGGTAGTTAAAGCTCAAGTTTCCGTAGTTTCAGAACCATCACCCCTATCCCAAAAAGAACTTTGTCAAAATGCACGTTTAATCACTGTTAAAGTCCTGTCAGGAGGTGGTTCGGGTTCGGGGGTTTTGATTTACAAAAATGGAACGGTTTATCAAGTCGTCACAAATGCTCATGTGGTCAGGGAAAAGAACAATAATAAAATTCAGACTCCTGATGGTAAATTGCATACAGTTCAATCTATCCACAGTTTAGATAAAGATGATCTAACAGGAGATGACTTGGCAATTATCCAATTTAGAAGCTCTAATAATTACCCAGTAGCTACAAAACTAAGAGAGGCTTTAACCAGCCTGAAACCAGAAGATGAAGTTTTTGCCACAGGTTTTCCATCTGATGCCACTTCTGCTCAGTCTGGTAAATTTGAATGCACAAATCCGGGAAAAGTATCTCATCTGCTGGAAAGACCTATGAAGTTAGGCTACCAGGTAGGATACCGTATTAACATCAAAAAAGGGATGAGTGGTGGCCCGTTATTGAATATGCAAGGCGAAGTTGTGGGCATAAACGGTCAGCATAGCTATCCCCTCTGGGGTGGAAATGATAGAAATAATTATCTGTTCAAAAATGGCGATCGAGTTCCCTTTCCACCAAATGAATTGATCAGTTCTAGCTGGGCAATTCCAATTGAAACTTTTGCCCGACAAACTCAAGTTTCTAAATTTACTATTCCGGTTACATCAGGCAGAGTTTCCCAACCCCAATCAACCAGACGAAACACCAAAACTCCAGCCGAATTATCTCCAGAATCTACACCAAAACCAGATATATTCTAGAAATAACTCCATAATAAATATATTGCACAAGCGCCAAATGGGAAAATTTTTCTATCAGCTACCAGTAGTGTTTATCGGAGTTGCCGTAGCAACTTTTCTCTTTCCAGCAGCAGTGGCACAGTCCGACTTGGAAGGTAAAGCAAAGAAGATAACAATTAAACTTCTTTCTCCATCCCCTATTTCCAAACCAGGAAGTAATAACTTTGACATGGCAGGATCGGGAGTAATTATTGCAAGAGAAAAGAATACAAAAACCTATTATGTCCTCACAGCCGAGCACGTAATAGTTGCTGCCAATCAAGATCAAGTGGTTACTCCTGATAACAGAAAATACCCGATTAAATCTATTTTTAAGCTGCGCCAAGACATAGATCTAAAAGTATTACAGTTCAACAGCGACAGAGATTACACTGTTGCTGAAATAGGCAATTCCGCTCCCAGTCAACTGAGTCAGGGAGCAACAATCTATATCGGTGGATGGTCAAAAGAAAAGCCTGATTCCTTCAGATTTGTTAATGGGAGAGTTACAAATAACAGTTTGGGAACAGAAGACAATGGTTATACTTTGTTCTATAGAGATGCGGCAACAGTAAACGGCATGAGTGGCGGGCCAATTATTAATGATAGAGGTCAGTTAGTTGGCATTCACGGAAGGAGTGACCTATTGTTTGGAAGCGGCATTCCGATTAAAACTTTTTTGCCAATAGCACCCCCAGAAGTTGCCCGTCTAATTCAACCGTCAACTACTGCCTTTGGAGTAACTAATCGCCCTACACAAACACCATCACCAACCTCTCGCCAACCTATTACTGGTAACGTTCAAAGTCCTAGTTCCAATATCAATAGAGAAACCATCAGTCTCAATCAAACGATTAGCGGTAGTCTCTATGGAAACGATCCGATAAATTCATATACTTATGGTAGATTTCGGGATTATCAGCTAGTAGGAGTTAGCCCTGGTCAATCAATACAAATAAACGTCGATTCTTCCAAATTTGACCCTTCATTGCAGATTATAAATGCTGCTAATAATCAAGTGATTGCTCAGAATGATGATAGGCGTGGAGGAGGTCGAAACTCGCAACTCATTTTTACTGTTAAGGAAGGGATACAATACTTGATTCGAGTTACTACTTATTATCCTAATGGGATTGGCAACTACACTTTAAGAACGAGAATTAAATAGCTACAAATAATTATTATTTTCCGCGCAACTACCACCAACAAAATTATGGCAAAATCTAAAAAACTCCCCCATTCTTATGTCTAAAAAAGCAGACATCGGCAGCAAACGCCTAATCAGCCTAGCCCCAGAACAATGGGTAAAATGGGTAACACAAATTCCCAATGTTCAAGTACGAGATATCATCACCTCCGAATTTCAATGGGTAAGTCGTGAAAGTGATGTTTTAGTCCGCGCCTACACTCCCGAAGATGGCGAATTTCTCGTACTCAATGAACTACAATTGCGTGAAAACCAAGGCGGGGAGGGTGCCCCCCCCACCAGAGTTACAGCTTTCTTGTGGGGTGGGCATCCTGCCCGCCCCATCCTCATATAACTATTATCACTTTATTTATTTGCA
>NZ_JBHFNQ010000193.1:0-71967 GCF_041929345.1 Floridaenema aerugineum BLCC-F46 | reverse complement strand
AGGGGTTGGGGAAAAAGAAGGGGTTGGGTGTTAGGGGTTGGGGGTTGGGGAAATTCTTTTTCCCTATCACCTAACCCCTGACCCCTATCCCCTAAAGAATCCCTATCCCCTAACACCTGACCCCTATCCCCGAAGGGATTGGCGATAAACTTTTCGCTCGTTAAATCGGGTCGATTCAGGTAGCCGCGTGTTACTCCTGCACCACCAACATACATCTCACCTGTTACCCCAACTGGTACTGGCTGTAAATGTCGATCGAGCACGTACACCTGTAAGTCGGGTATCGGACGACCAATTACACTTGCTGTACCATTGACATCAGCGATAGTTAACGGGCGATAAGTAACATGGACGGTGGTTTCTGTAATCCCGTACATATTTACTAACTGCGGTTGTCGATCGCCATGTCGCTCAAACCAAGGTTGCAAACTCTTCGGTTCTAAGGCTTCTCCACCAAAAATTACCAAGCGTAACTTCAAATCTCCTACAGTAGTTAAGGACTCTTCGGCTTGAATTAACTGCCGGAATGCCGAAGGTGTTTGATTGAGAACTGTGACTTTCTCTTCTACTAATAACTTATAGAAGGATTCCGGTTCGCGTGTCACTAAGTACGGCACAACTACTAATTTTCCACCATAAAGCAATGCTCCCCAAATTTCCCACACAGAAAAGTCAAAGGCGTAGGAGTGGAACAATGTCCAGACATCTTGCTCATTGAAGTGATAGCGATCGTTAGTTGCGGTAAACAAACGCAAGACATTCGAGTGGTTGACTAAAACGCCTTTGGGTTGACCTGTAGAGCCAGAGGTGTAGATGATGTATGCCAGATTATTAGGTGTTGCAGTGTTTTCCGGGTTGGCGTTGCTATACTCTGCAATGGTTTCCCAGTCTCGATCCAAACAAACGATTTGCGCTTGATGTTGCGGTAGAGACGTTTGTTCAGGTACAGACGTTGTATACAACGTCTGTACAAATTTCTGTTGAGTCAGCAACACGGACACCTGAGAGTCTGACAACATAAAGCGTAAACGCTCAGTGGGATAATCCGGGTCAAGGGGAATGTATGCACCACCCGCCTTGAGAATACCAAGTATTCCCACAATCATTTCTCTTGAACGTTCTACACAAATTCCCACTAAGACATCTGCACCTACGCCTAATGAGCGTAAATAATGGGCTAGTTGATTTGAGCGATCGTTCAATTCCCGATAAGTCAGTTGTTGCCCTTCAAACACCACTGCTACTGCATCTGGTGTTTTTAATACCTGTTCTTCAAACAATTGATGCAGACAGAAAGAAGGGGTTAGGTGATAGGGGTTAGGTGTTAGGGAATGGTTTTCTTCCCTATCCCCTATCCCCCTACCCAGTTCCCCTAAAGGTGTTTGAGTATTGTTCCATTCCACCAATATCTGCTGTGCTTCTTCTTGAGAAAGAAGAGAATGCAACTCGTAACGTTCTTGCGGCTGATTCACCATTGCCGCAAGAGCATTAAAGTAGTATTCACCAATCCGATTAGCTTGCTCTTGGCATAACTTCAAGGGATCGTAATTAATCCTTAAAAACACCTCAGATGAGCCTGGATTCACACTAAATTGAGCCACAACAGCAAAGTTAGTTTCTTCAAAAAACTTTCCACCTAGAACTTCTAAATTATCCAGTCCGATCACCTGTTCGTAGACATGGAAATGGGTGAAGTTAAACGCCGTCTCAAATAAAGGTTCGCCACCCAAACTTCTCTGAATTTCTGCTAATGGATAACGACGGTGTGGTAACAGTTCTCGTTCAGCTGCAAACACTTGTTGCACTAAGTCTATCCAAGTTCCTCCTGTTAATTGCAGACGGAATGGCAAAGTATTGAGGAAGAGTCCCAAGACGCGATCGCCATCACTTTGTTCGGTTCGTCCGTTGCTGACTAATCCTGTTAGCACATCTTCGTTACCACCTAACAGATTTAACACTCGTAAATGAGCAGCTAAGAGCACACTTTTCAGTGGTACTTCTGCTGATTGTGCCAAACCTTTCAAGGAAGCACAAATTTCCGGGGAAAGAGTTACATCAGTCACGCCAACATCTTGAACATTGGTGTTAGTTGAAACAGAAGACCAGCGGGGTAAGGGGGTGAAAGTGCGATCGCGCAACTTTTCACTCCAATAACGCTGACACTCCAGCGAGGCTAACGTTTGTGCTTCTTGTGCTACGAAATCTCGGAACTCAATACTTATTGGTGTTGAATTTAACTCGACTGGTTCGCCTAAATGTGATAAGTAACGTTTGAGCAGTTCACTCATCATGGAAGCAACACTCCATCCATCCAAAATGGCGTGATGGAAACTCAAAGTTAGATTAAATGTTTCCGGTGTCCGGCGATGAACAAATAAGCGTAATAAGGGAGGATTAGTCCAGTCAAAACGCTGTTTCTTTTCCGCTTCAAACCAAGCAGTTAAGGCTTCTTCTTGCTCAGAATCATTTAAATGACACCAATCTTCAACTTGCAGAGGAACTTCTACTTGCTGATGAACTAGTTGCAAGGGAATACTATACTTACTCAGTTCAAATGAAGTTCGTAGTACAGCGTGGCGATCGACCAAATCTTGCAATGCAGCTTTTAAACATTGAACATCAAACCCAGTTTTCAGATAGAAACTAAAAATGTCGTGATAAATGCCACTATCTTTGCTGTATTCACTGTGGAAAAGCATTCCCATTTGCAGTTTTGCCAGCGGATAAGCATCTTCCACACCATCAGGTAACTGTTGTTTATCTACTTCCGAAATCAGACTAAATGGTTGGGTTAATTCTAATTTTTCGCTTTCCCAATCTTGGGTTTTCAATTCAGCGAGTAAGTCATGAATCGTTTGATGTTGGAATAACTGCACCAGAGAGAAATTCAAACCTTGTGCTTTCGCAAGAGCTAGCACTTGAATACTGCGGATCGAATCCCCACCTAAAGCAAAGAAGTTGTCATTAATACCTACTTGTTCTACACCGAGAACTTTAGCCCAGACAGCCGCTAAGATTTTTTCTTCTGATGTGTTCGGCGCAACAAAGGCATTTTCTAGTTCTGGTCTAGCGCTGTCTGGTGCTTTTAATGCACTTCGGTCTAGTTTACCGTTGGCTGTCAGCGGTAGAGCATCTAACTGCACAAAAGCACTTGGTACCATGTACTCTGGCAGAAAAGCTTTTAGAAAACGACGTAGTTCGGCTGTGCTGGGAGATTGTTCTGACTTGGGAATCACGTAAGCGACGAGACGTTTATCGCCCGGTACATCTTCTCTCACCACCACCACACTTTCCCTGACGGCTGGATGAGAAGCTAATAATGCTTCAATTTCGCCCAATTCGATGCGGAATCCCCGAATTTTCACTTGTTGGTCAATGCGCCCTAAATACTCTAAGTCGCCATTTGGTAAATAACGAGCTAAGTCTCCTGTTTTATATAGTCGCGCATTTGGGTTGTGGCTAAAGCGATCGCGAATAAACCGTTCTGTTGTCAGATCATCCCGATTCAAATAGCCGCGTGTCACCCCAGCACCACCAACATACATCTCGCCGGGAACTCCTACTGGTACTGGCTGTAAATGTTGGTCGAGTACATACACCTGTAAGTCCCGAATCGGACGACCAATTACACTTGCTGTACCATTGACATCAGCCATACTTAACGGACGATAGGTGACATGAACGGTGGTTTCTGTAATCCCGTACATATTTACTAATTGGGGCATTTGATCGCCATATCGCTCAAACCAAGGTTGCAAATGCTTCGGTTCTAAGGCTTCTCCACCGAATATCACCAAGCGTAATCTCAAATCGCCTTCTGTTTCGGCAGAAAGTGCAGCGGGTATTAACTGCCGGAATGCCGAAGGTGTTTGATTGAGAACTGTGACTTTCTCTTCTACTAATAATTTATAGAAGGATTCGGGTTCGCGTGTGACCAAGTACGGCACTACTACCAGTTTTCCACCATAAAGCAATGCTCCCCAAATCTCCCACACTGAGAAGTCAAACGCATAAGAGTGGAATAATGTCCAGACATCTTGAGCGTTAAACCGATACCAATCGTCAGTTGCAGCAAACAAACGCACAACATTTGAGTGGTTGACTAACACGCCTTTCGGTTGACCTGTAGAACCAGAAGTATAGATAATGTATGCTAGGTTGCTTGATGTTGCAGTGTCTTGCGGGTTTGACTGGCTATGTTGAGCAATGGTTTCCCACTCGCTGTCTAAGTAAATAACTCGCGCTTGATGCTGGGGTAATTTCTCAACTAGATGCTGTTGACTCAGCAGAACAGAAATTTGAGCATCTTCCAAGATAAAGCTTAAGCGGTCTTGGGGATAGGTTGGGTCTAGGGGAACGTAAGCGCCACCTGCTTTGAGAATACCAAGTATTCCCACGATCATTTCTAACGATCGTTCTACACAAATTCCCACTAGCACATCTGCACCCACACCCAAAGAGCGTAAATAATGGGCTAATTGATTCGATCGATCGTTCAATTCTGAGTAAGTCAGTCGTTGATTCTCAAACACCACTGCTACTGATTGGGGTGTCTTTAATACCTGTTCCTCAAACAACTGATGCAGACATTTATCAACCGGATAATCAGTTTGAGTATTGTTCCACTGGACTAATAACTGTTGCTGTTCCGATGAAGTTAACATCGGCAATTGAGAAATGGCGGAAAGCGGATTGGCGACAATACCTTCTAGCAGTGTGACAAAATGACCTATCATGCGCTCAATGGTACTGCCATCAAATAAATCGGTGTTGTACTCCCACCAACCCATCAGTCCATCTGGGGTACTTTCCATTGAGAGAGTTAAATCGAATTTGGCGATCGGATTTTCCATCTCTACAGGAGTCAGCTTTAACCCATCTAACTCGACGGAAGACAAAGGTGCATTCTGGAGGACAAACATCACCTGGAACAGTGGTGTATAGCTGAGATCCCGTTCTGGTTGCAACGCTTCTACCAACATCTCAAACGGCAAATCCTGATGGGTGTATGCTCCTAAAGACACCTCTCGCACTCGATCGAGCAAAGCAGCGAAACTCGGATTATTTGATAAGTCTGTCCTGAGCACTAAAGTATTAACAAAAAAGCCAATTAACCCTTCAATTTCACTCTTATTCCGGTTAGCAATAGGTGAACCTACCACAATATCTGTTTGTCCACTGTAGCGGTAGAGTAAAGTATTAAACGCTGCCAACAGCGTCATAAACAAAGTGACTCCTTGTTCTTGACTGAGTTGGTTTAATTTCTCGCTTAGTTGAGCAGACAGGGCGAATTCTTGATGTGCGCCGACAAAGGTTTGTTTCGCTTTTCTAGGTCGGTCAGTGGGAAGTGATAAAATTGCTGGTGCGCCAATTAGTTGATTTTGCCAGTAACTTAATTGGGTTTGCAATACTTCACCTTGCAACCAATTTCTTTGCCAGATCGCAAAGTCACTATATTGAATTGGCAGTGGACTTAACGGTGATGGTTGACCTTGAGCATAAGCATTGTACAGTGCCGTTAATTCTTCGACAAATACACCGATCGACCAACCATCACTGACAATGTGGTGCATACATATCAGTAAGATATGTTCAGTGTCAGAAAGTGTGACTAATGTGGCTCTGAGTAATGAGTCAGTTGCTAAATTAAATGGTTGAATCGCTTGTTGTTGTACTAGTTCGACTGCGGCAATTTTTGATTCGCTTTCTGACAAATCTTTGAAGTCAACAACAGATAATTTCCAGTTAGTTTGTTCATGAATGATTTGATTCGCTTGCCCATCAACAGTAATAAAATTGGTGCGTAATGCTTCATGACGCTGAACTATTTCTGTGAGACTTTGTTCTAAGGCAGTTACACAGAGAGTTCCCTCTAAACGCAATGCGGCTGATATGTTGTATAAAGCGCTATTGGGTTCAAATTGGTCGATAAACCACAACCTTGTTTGAGCAAAGGACAGAGGTAAGTCGTTATTATTGTCTCTGGCTAAGAGTGGTGGCGCACTAAGCTGTAAATCTTGTTGCTGTAACTGTTGAATAATTGGTGCTAATTGAGCTACTGTGGGTGCGCTAAACAAACTCCGCAAGGGCAACTCAATTTGCAAGTGACTCCGAATCCGAGAAATTAGTTGGGTGGCGAGTAATGAATGTCCTCCTATTTCAAAGAAGTTGTCGTGAATCCCAACTTGATTGAGGTTAAGGATTTGTCTCCAAGCTGTGATTAGGATTTCTTCTAGTGGAGTGCGGGGGGCTACGTACTTGTTTTGTTGTTGGGTGTGGAAATCTGGTGCGGGTAGAGAACGACGATCGATTTTGCCGTTAGGCGTTAAAGGCAAGGTTTCCAGTAGCACAAAAGCACTCGGCACCATATACTCTGGTAACTTCGCTTTCAAGTATTGCCGCAGTTCATCAATTGTTGGTGTCGCCCCAGTTTCGGTGGTAATGTAAGCAACTAGGCGTTTATCTCCCGGATTATCCTCACGCGCTATCACAACAGCGGCTTGGACTTCAGGATATTGACTTAAAACTGCTTCGATTTCGCCCAACTCAATGCGGAATCCCCGAATTTTTACTTGATTGTCAATCCGTCCCAAGTATTCAATGTTGCCATCAGGTAAATAGCGTGCTAAGTCTCCCGTTTTATATAGTTTGGCGTTGTCAAAGGGACTGTCTATGAACTTTTCTGTTGTTAATTCTTTCCGGTTGAGGTAGCCTGTGGCTAATCCTACACCGCCAATGTGCAATTCTCCTGGGACTCCTACTGGTACTGGTTGCAGATATCGATCGAGAATATATATTTGAGTATTGGCAATTGGTTTTCCGATCGGTACTGTGTCCAGTGACGAATGCCGATCGCATTCCCAGTATGTCACATCGATCGCCGCCTCTGTTGGCCCATAAAGGTTGTGTAACTCACACCCCAAACGCTCAAAGAATTTGGTTTGCAAGTCCACACTCAACGCTTCCCCACTACAAATCACGCGCCGCAAACTCTCACATAATGCTAAGTTTGGACTCTCCAAAAATACTTGCAGCATGGAAGGCACAAAATGCAAGGTAGTCACTTGCTGTTGAGAGATCAGATTCACCAAATACTCAGAATCACGATGTCCTCCTGGTTTAGCAACCACTAAACGACTACCATTAAGCAGAGTCCAGAAGAATTCCCACACTGAAACATCAAAGCTGAAGGGTGTTTTTTGCAACACTACATCATCTGTTGTCAATTGGTAAGCTTCTTGCATCCACAACAGACGATTGCAAATTCCCTTGTGGGTATTCATCGCACCTTTGGGTTGACCTGTGGAACCAGAGGTATAAATGATATAAGCTAAGTTTTCTGGTGCAACGTTCAAGGGTAGATTATCTTGATTGAAGTGAGAAATTGCTTGCCAGTCGGTATCCAGACAAAAGATTTGGGCGTTATGTTCGGGTAGAGAGTTCAGTAATTTCTGTTGTGTCAGCAGCACTGTTACAGATGAGTCACTCAGCATAAAGCGTAAACGATCTGTTGGATATTCTGGATCGAGGGGAACGTAAGCGCCACCTGCTTTGAGAATCCCCAGTAGTCCGATTACCATTTCTGTTGAACGTTCTACACAAATCCCTACAGGTGTATCTGCACCTACACCTAATGAGCGCAAATAATTTGCTAATTGATTGGCGCGATCGTTCAATTCCCGATATGTTAGTTGTTGATTCTCAAATACTACTGCTAGTGCATTCGGTGTTTTCTCTACCTGTTCTTCAAACAACTGATGCAGACATTTATCTGTCGGGTAATCAGTTTGAGTATTATTCCATTCGGTTAACAGTTGATGTTGTTCAGCTACCGTTAACATTGGTAGTTGAGAAATCGGCATTTGGGGATTGGTAACAATGGCTTCTAGCAAGGTCACAAAATGACCCAACATCCGGCTGATTGCACTATCATCAAACCGATTGGCATCGTAGCTTACCTTCAGAAACAATTGTTCTCCAGGTCCAACTACAATTGTCAAAGGATAATTTGTTTGTTCGATCGCTCGGAAATTAGAGAACGAAAAGTTACTATTGTCTTCTAAAAGAGTACTATCCGTTGGATAATTCTCAAACACTACAATGCTATCGAACAAAGAAGTACCTCTAGGTACATCACTAAATCCTTGAATCTCCACCAAGGAACTATAAGCAAATTGTTCCGACTCCACCAGTTGCGCCTGTAAATCTTTTAAGAGTCCCAACAATTGAGTATTTTCAGTAAATCGAACGCGCATTGGCAAGGTATTAATAAATAACCCTACCATCGACTCGACTCCATTAATAACTGGCGGACGACCAGAAACAGTCGCGCCAAACACTACATCAATCTCTTGAGAATAGCGAGACAGTAACAAAGCCCAAGTCGCCTGCACTAAATTAGAAAGCGTTAATTGATGTTTTCGGACAAAAGAATTAGCATAAGCTGTTGCTGATAAACTTAACTCAATATGTTGTTCCCCATAACTAGCCAAGCCATTTTCCCGATGCGATAAAGGTTTATCCACCATCAAAGGAGTTGGCGCACTAAAATTGGCGAGTTTTTGTTGCCAAAAAGCTTGAGATTGAGCCACATTTTGTTGCTGTAGCCAAGCAATATAGTGTCGGTAGTTGAGTGAGGGTTGACGATCGAAAGATTTGTCGGTCAGAATAACTTCATAAAAATCCCAGAGGTCTTTCAAAACCAAAGGTAAAGACCAGCCATCTAGCAATATATGATGAAAACTCCAAACAAATTGGTAACTATTTTCTGACTTTTGAATCAGATATAAACGCATCAATGGTGCTTGGGAAAATGAGAAACCCTGCTGGTGTTCTGAATCAAGAAATGTTTCTAATTGCTGTTGCTGCTCCACCGCTGATAAATCGCGCCAATCATAAGTAGCGACATTAATATTAACTTCTCGAAAGACAACTTGTAGAGGTTGGTGTAAAGATTCCCAAAGGAAAGCTGTACGGAAAATTGAATGATGCACTACCACTTGTTGCCAAGCTTGCTCAAACGCCGACACATTTAAGTCTCCGGTTAAAGTGCAACTGAGTACTTCAACATATACGCCAGAGTCAGGCGCATACAAACTTTCAAACAGCATCCCCTGTTGCATTGGTGATAGGGGGTAAATATCTTCTACATTTTGCCAATTAGTTAATGGAAGTTTGGCTAATACTCGATCTAATTCTGGTTGCGTGAGTTTGATTAAGGGGAAGTCACTGGGAGTGTAACCACCATTTTCTGGTGATAAACAATGAGCGATTAACTCTCGTAAGGTGGTGACAAAATCTGTGGCAATTTTCTCGATCGTACTAGAGTAATGCAAATTGCTGCTGTATGTCCAATCTATATGCAGTCGTTCGTTGGTAATAATGGCGTTTATATCCAGCAAATGAGAGCGTAAATTTTGCAAACAGGAGTAGTTTCCACTCGATTCATTCGCCAATTGTAGCAGAGAAGATTGATTGAACAACTGACTAAATTGACCTAAATAATTGAAGCTAATCTCGGCTTCTTTTAGGTTTTTAATTTGACTCTGGATGTCTTGATTCTCAGATAAATAACGCAATAGTCCATAGCCAATTCCTTTGTTGGGAATCGATCGTAATTGTTCCTTGACTGATTTTAAAACCTCTCCTAAATTCAGTTTATTGGTGTTTTCCAGTTGCATTACTACCGGGAAAATAGTGGTAAACCAACCCACCGTTCGGGATAAATCTACACCTTCAATAATATCTTCCCGCCCATGTCCTTCTAAGTTGAATAACACAGAGTTTGAGTTAGTCCATTTGCTCAAAACCAAGACTAAAGCTGTCAATAAGACATCATTAATCTGAGTTTTATATGCTTTCGGGACATCTTGCAACAATGCTTGAGTTTCAACTTCACTTAACGATACAGATACATTCTGAGCCGAAGCAATTGTGTTTTCTCCTTGGTGATAGTCTACAGGAATAGGAGAAACAGAGGTGTAAGATTCTCTCAACCAATAAGCTGTTTGGGAACTTAAAACATCCGTTCGCGTCAGCGTGCCGTAGGCGTATTGAGCATAAGTGCTTAATTGTTGAACCCATGCCTTGAAAGAGGTAGTTTTTGGTAGTAATTGAATTGCTTGATTTTGACTAAGTTGTTGGTAAGCTGTCTGGAAGTCTTCTAATAAAATCCGCCAAGATACACCATCAACTACCAAATGGTGAATTACTATTAGTAATCTTCCTTCTTTGTTTTCTCCCCCTTTGAAATGGGCGACTTGAACGAGATTTTCTTCTAAATTCAAACTTGCTTGTAAAGTATTAGCAGTGCTTTCGATCGCATTTTGCCATTCGCTCTCACTAACTGTAGATAAGTCAAAGCTTGAAAGTGTAATCCGCTGATTTGGTGTAGCGTGCGTCTGTTCCCAACCTGATTCTGTTTGAGTAAACCGTAAACGCAAAGCATCGTGATGGATCAACAATTGTTCCCAAATTGGTTCTAAGTGTTCGACTTGGAAATCAGCGGGAACTGTAAATATCCATGATTGATTAAAATGGTGCGGGTTGGTTAAGTTCTGCTCAAAAAACCACTGTTGTATTGGTGTAAGTTTAACTGCACCTGTGACTGGTTCTTGTGCGATTTGAATTGCTTTGCTTGTCTTGGCGACGGCAGCTAATTGAGCGATCGTTTGATTTGTAAATAACTGTTTGACACTCAGTTCTAATCCTGCTTGTCTTGCTTTAGTGATGATTTGAATGCTGAGAATGGAATCGCCACCGAGTTCAAAGAAGTTATCATGGATGCCGATTTGTTCTACTCCCAAAACTTGTGTCCAAATCTGGGTGAGTGTTTTTTCTTCTGGGGTGCGGGGCGCAACTAGTTTGACTTCAATTCCCGATCGAGATTCTGGTATTGGTAAAGCCCGTCTGTCAACTTTCCCGTTTGGTGTGATTGGTAGCGCTTCCAGAATTACAAAAGCACTGGGTACCATATATTCTGGGAGTTTGGCTTTCAGATATTGCCGTAGTTCGTTGGTTGCAGGTGTTGCTTCGGCTGGCGCTACGATGTATGCTACTAAGCGTTTATCTCCGGGTGTGTCTTCGCGGACGATCGCCACCGCAGTTTGGACTTGAGGATGTTGACTAAGGATAGCTTCGATTTCGCCCAATTCGATGCGGAAGCCGCGAATTTTCACTTGATTGTCAATCCGTCCCAAGTATTCGATGTTGCCATCGGGTAAGTAGCGGACTAAATCCCCAGTTTTATAGAGGCGAGAATTTGGGTCATTGCTCAAGGGATTGGCAATGAACTTCTCATTAGTTAATTCTGGGCGGTTCAGGTAGCCTCGTGCTAATCCAGCACCACCGATGTGTAATTCTCCTGGTACACATACTGGGACAGGTTGTAGATATTGGTCAAGGATGTAGATTTGGGTGTTAGCGATTGGGCGACCAATTGCCACAGTTGTTGCACTTAGGGGTAAATCTTCTACCAAGTACCATGAGGAAAAGGTAGTATTTTCCGTTGGCCCATAGACATGAAGCAGTTGTTGCGGTCTACCTTTGTCGAGTACCTCTCGCACCCAGAAGGGATCTACCGCTTCTCCCCCAAATAGTAGATATCGTAACCCGCTAAATGCTTGTGGTACTTCTCTGGCTAACTGATTGAACAAAGCTGTGGTTAAAAATAAGATGCCGATCTGATTTTCTCTCAGACTAATTGCTAATTCTGGCGGAGACAGCAAGACTGATTTAGTAATAATGACTAACTTGGCTCCGTTGAGCAATGCTCCCCAAATTTCAAAAGTCGCAGCATCAAAAGCAATATTCGATGCTTGAGCAATTCGGTCATCAGCTGTTATCTGGATATAGTTGGTATTTTTGACTAGCCGATTCACCGCCTGATGAGTAACTATAACTCCCTTGGGAGTTCCTGTAGAACCAGAGGTATAAATTACGTAAGCTAGATTTTCTGCACTGACTCTACTGTGGAGATTTTCTTGACTTGCTTGGTTAATGCTTTGCCAATCGCTATCCAAGCAAACGACAAGGGCTTCATGTTTGGGAAGAGAATTTACTAAGTTCTCTTGGGTCAAAAGAACTTTTACCCCAGTATCACTAAGCATAAAGCTTAAGCGGTCTTGGGGATAGGTTGGGTCTATTGGGACATAAGCGCCACCCGCTTTGATAATGCCCAGTATTCCTACAACCATTTCGATCGATCGTTCTACACAAATTCCCACTAACACATCTGCACCTACGCCTAATGAGCGTAAATAATGTGCTAATTGATTCGATCGCTCATTCAATTCCCGATAAGTCAATTGTTGAAAATCAAATACCACTGCTACAGCATCGGGTGTCTTCTCCACCTGTTGTTCAAACAATTGATGGATACATAAAGTAGCTGGATAGTCAGTTTGAGTATTGTTCCACTCAGTTAACAGTTGATGTTGTTCAACTGTGGTTAACATTGGTATTTGGGAAATTGGCGTTTCGGGATTGGCGACAATGCCCTCTAGCAGTGTGACAAAATGACCTGTCATCCGAAGAATCGTACTGCCATCAAATAAGTCGGTGTTGTATTCCCACAACCCCACCAGTCCATCTGGGGTACTCTCCATTGCTAAAGTTAAATCAAATTTGGCGATCGCATTTTCGAGTTCGAGCAAACTTAGGGTTAACCCACCCAGTTCTAAGTCGGATACAGGTGCATTCTGGAGGACAAACATCACCTGAAATAGCGGGGTATGGCTCAGATCCCGTTCTGGTTGTAAAGCCTCCACCAACATCTCAAAGGGCAAATCCTGATGTGCGTAAGCCCCTAAAGACACCTCTCGCACTCGATCGAGCAGTTGGGCAAAACAGGGATTATTTGATAAATCTGTCCTCAACACTAAAGTGTTGATAAAAAAGCCGATTAACCCTTCGATTTCACTTTTGTTCCGGTTGGCAATGGGTGAACCGACGACAATATCTGTTTGTCCACTGTAGCGGTAGAGTAAAGTATCAAACGCTGCCAACAAAGTCATAAACAGAGTTACCCCTTGTTCTTGACTTAGTTGGTTCAATTTTTCGGTAAGTTCCGCAGACAGGGTAAATTGTTGATGTGCGCCCACAAAGGTTTGCACTGCTGGTCTGGGGCGGTCTGTGGGCAGTGATAATATTGCTGGTGCATCAGCCAGTGATGCAAGCCAGTAACTTAATTGGCTTTGCAGAACTTCACCTTGCAACCAATTTCTTTGCCAAATCGCAAAGTCAGTGTATTGAATGGGCAGCGGACTTAATGGTGATGGTTGACCTTGAGCATAAGCATTGTACAGTGCCGTTAGTTCTTCCACAAATACACCGATCGACCAACCATCAGAAACTATGTGGTGCATACATATCAACAAGATATGTTCGGTTTCTGACAGCGTGACTAATGTGGTTCTGAGTAAGCAATCATTTGCCAGGTCAAATGGTGCATTGGCTTGTTGTTGCAGTAATTGTTCTATTGTTGATAAATTTCTGCCATCAACGATCGATAAAGTCCAACTCGTTTCACTGTGAATGATTTGTCTGGGTTGCCCATCAACTGTCAGGAAATTGGTTCGTAATGCCTCATGACGCTGGACAATTTCTCGGAAGCTTTGTTCTAAGGCGGCTACGTCTAAGCTTCCGACCAACCGTAATGCGGCTGGGATGTTGTATAAGGCACTATTCGGTTGAAACTGGTCAATAAACCATAACCTAGTTTGGGCATAAGAGAGCGGTCGATCGCTATTGTTGTCTCGCTTGACAATTGGTGGCGAACTGAGTTGTAAATTCTGCTGCTGTAACTGCCCAATTATGGGAGCTAATTCTGCAACTGTGGGTGCCGCAAACAAACTCCTTAGTGGCAGTTCTACTTGAAAGTGGCTGCGAATCCGGGACATTAGTTGGGTGGCGAGTAAGGAATGTCCTCCTAGTTCAAAGAAGTTGTCATGAATCCCGACTTGATTTAGTTTGAGTATTTGTCCCCACAGGTGAGTCAGGATTTCTTCGATCGGTGTGCGAGGGGCTTGATACTTGTCTTTTTGTATACCTTGGTAGTCGGGAGTGGGTAAAGCGCGACGATCGAGTTTGCCACTCGGAGTTAAGGGCAAAGTCTCCAATAACACAAAAGCACTCGGCACCATGTATTCTGGTAGCTTCGCTTTCAAGTATTGCCGCAGTTCGTTGCTGCTGGGGGTTGCTGACGGTTGCGCTGTGATGTATGCTACTAGGCGTTTATCCCCAGGTGTGTCTTCCCGAACGATCGCCGCAGCCGCTTGGACTTGGGGATGTTGACCGAGAATGCCTTCTATTTCACCCAATTCAATGCGGAAACCACGAATTTTTACTTGATTGTCAATCCGTCCCAGGTATTCGATATTACCATCTGGCAAGTAGCGGGCTAAGTCTCCAGTTTTATAGAGGCGAGAATTTGGTTCATTGTCGAAGGGATTGGCGATGAACTTTTCATTAGTTAATTCTGGGCGGTTCAGGTAGCCTCGTGCTAAGGAAACACCGCCAATGTGCAATTCTCCTGGGACTCCGATTGGTACTGGCTGGAGTTGTGGATCGAGGATGTATATTTGGCTGTTGGCAATTGGACGACCGATGGGCGGTAGTAGCGACCAACTCTCCTGGGAATTACTCAAGGTAAAACTGGTAACTGCATGACTCTCCGATGGCCCATAATGATTGTGCAAAGTGCAGTTACTTAGCCGACTCAACCACTGGGTAATTGCTGGTGTCATCTGTAACTGTTCCCCGGCTGTAATGATTTCCCGCAACTGCATCGTTGATGTCCGATCGATCGCTACTTCTGCTAGCTGTTGTAAGCCGACAAAAGGTAGAAACAGTCTCTCTACTGCCAGTTCTTCGAGTAAACCTAATAAAGCTAAAGGTTCCCGGCGTATTTGTTCACTAATCAACAGCAATGTCCCGCCATCACTCCAAGTTGAGAACATTTCTTGGCAGGAAACATCAAAGCTAATCGGCGCAAATTGTAGGGTTTTGCTTCCTGGAGAAATGGTGCTATTTTCTACTTGCCAATGGATCAGATTCACCAAGGGTCGGTGATTCATGGCGATGCCTTTGGGTTGTCCTGTGGAACCAGAGGTATAAATTAGATATGCGATGTTCTCCGGTTGGACTTCACTGGTGGGATTTACCGGACTGTGCTGCGAAATCACTGCCCAGTTAGTATCTAAGCAAACTAAGTGTGCTAGATGTGTAGGTAGAGACGTTGTATACAACGTCTCTACGAATTGTTGTTGAGTCAACAGCACTGAAACTTGGGAGTCTTGGAGCATGAAGTGTAATCGCTCACTCGGATACCCCGGGTCTAGAGGGAGGTATGCTCCTCCTGCTTTGAGAATACCCAACACTCCCACTACCATTTCCAGGGAACGTTCTAGACAAATCCCTACAGTTACATCTGCGCCTACACCTAATGAGCGCAAGTAATTTGCTAACTGATTGGCGCGATCGTTCAATTCCCGATAAGTTAGTTGTTGTGCTTCAAACACTACGGCTATGGCTAGTGGTGTTTTCTCCACCTGTTGTTCAAATAACTGATGCAGACATTGCTCAACTGGATAATTCGTTTGAGTATCGTTCCACTCGACTAACAGTTGATGTTGTTCCGATGAAGTTAACATCGGTAATTGAGAAATCTGCGTTTGAGGATTGGCGACAATGCCTTCTAGTAGTGTGACAAAATGACCTGTCATCCGAAGAATCGTACTGCCATCAAACAAGTCTGTGTTGTACTCCCACATCCCCACCAGTCCAGTAGGAGTACTCTGCATTGATAAATTTAAATCAAATTTGGCGATCGCATTTTCGATCTCTACTGGTGTTAGAGTTAACCCACCCAGTTCTAACTCCGGTAGAGGTGCATTTTGGAGGATAAACATCACCTGAAATAGAGGGGTATGGCCGAGATCCCGTTCTGGTTGCAAAGCCTCCACCAACATCTCAAACGGCAAATCCTGATGGGTGTATGCCGCTAACGACACCTCCCGCACTCGATCGAGTAAAGTCGCGAAACTCGGATTATTGGATAGATCTGTCCTGAGTACTAAAGTATTGACAAAAAAGCCAATTAACCCTTCGATTTCACTCTTGTTCCGGTTGGCAATGGGTGAACCGACGACAATATCTGTTTGTCCGCTGTAGCGGTAAAGTAAAGTATCAAATGCTGCCAACAGAGTCATAAACAAAGTGGTTCCTTGTTCTTGACTCAGGATTGTCAATTTCTGGGTTAATTCCGCAGACAGGGCAAATTCTTGATGAGCACCTTGATAAGTTTGCACTGCTGGTCTGGGTCGATCGGTCGGGAGTGCTAATAGAGGTGGCACATCTGCGAGTTGATCTTGCCAGTAACTTAATTGGGTTTGCAGCACTTCACCTTGCAGCCAATTTCTTTGCCAGATGGCAAAGTCGGTGTATTGAATTGGCAGCGGACTTAATGGTGATGGTTGACCTTGAGCATAAGCATCGTACAGTGCTACCAGTTCAGCCACAAACACACCGATCGACCAACCATCACTGACTATGTGGTGCATACACAAGCTCAAAATGTGTTCGGTGTCAGACAATGCGATTAATGTGGCTCTGAGTAAGCAATCATTTGCCAGGTCAAATGGTGCATTGGCTTGTTGTTGCAGTAATTCTGCTAACGCACTTTCTGATTCCTGGTTTGATAAATCTCTCCCATCTATTATTGATAATTTCCAGTTGGCTTCTTCATGAATGATTTGTGTGGGTTGCCCATCAACGGCAATAAAATTGGTTCGTAATGCCTCATGACGCTGGACAATTTCTCGGAAGCTTTGTTCTAAGGCGGTGACACAGAGGGTTCCTTCCAAACGTAGTGCGGCTGGGATGTTGTATAGGGCACTATTTGGTTCCAACTGGTCAATAAACCACAACCGGGTTTCGGCAAACGAGAGCGGTAGGTCGCTATTGTTGTCTCGCTTGACAATTGGTGGCGAACTGAGTTGTAAATTCTGCTGCTGTAATTGCTGAATTATTGGTGCTAACTCTGCAACTGTAGGTGCTGCAAACAGACTCCGCAAAGGCAGTTCCACTTGGAAGTGACTGCGAATCCGGGACATTAGTTGAGTTGCGAGTAGGGAATGTCCCCCTAATTCAAAGAAGTTGTCGTGAATCCCGACTTGATTTAGTTTGAGGATTTGTCCCCACTCTTGGGTGAGGATTTCTTCTATCGGCGTGCGGGGTGCTTGATATTTGTCTTGTTGAGTCTGAAAATCGGGTGCTCTTAGGGCGCGACGATCGACTTTGCCACTGGGAGTCAGGGGGAGGGTTTCGAGAATTACAAAAGCACTTGGCACCATGTACTCTGGCAACTTCGCTTTCATGTATTGCCGCAGTTCGCTGCTTGTCGGTGTCGCTGACGGTTGCGGTGTGATGTATGCGACTAGGCGTTTATCTCCGGGTGTGTCTTCCCGGACGATCGCCACCGCTGTTTTGACTTGGGGATGTTGGCTTAATACTGCTTCAATTTCGCCTAATTCAATGCGGAAACCCCGAATTTTTACTTGATTGTCAATCCGTCCCAGGTATTCGATATTACCATCAGGTAAATAACGGGCTAAGTCTCCCGTTTTATAGAGGCGGGAATTCGGTTCATTGTCGAAGGGATTGGCGATGAATTTTTCACTGGTTAATTCGGGTCGGTTCAGGTAGCCTCTAGCTAAGGAAACACCGCCAATGTGCAATTCTCCTGGGACTCCGATTGGTGTTGGCTGGAGTTGTGGATCGAGGATATAGATTTGGCTGTTGGCTATGGGGCGACCGATCGGTGGTAGTAACGGCCAACTTTCTCCTGTCTGATTTAGGGTATAACTAGTTACTACATGACTTTCCGAAGGCCCATAATGATTGTGCAAAGTGCAGTTACTTAGCTGATTCAACCACTGAGTAATTGCTGGTGTCATCTGTAGCTGTTCCCCTGCGGTAATGATTTCTCGCAACTGCACCGCTGATGTCCGATCGATCGCTACCTCAGCTAGCTGTTGTAAGCCAACAAACGGGAGAAATACTCGCTCGATCGCTTGTTCTTGCAGTAAATTTAATAAAGCTACAGGTTCGCGGCGTATTTGCTCAGTAATCAACAGCAATGTGCCACCATTACACCAAGTTGAGAACATTTCTTGGCAGGAAACATCAAAGCTAATTGGGGCAAATTGTAGGGTTTTCGCTCCTGGAGAAATCGTGGTTTGTTGTTGTTGCCAAAGGATCAGATTCACCAAGGGTAGATGATTCATGGCTACGCCTTTGGGTTGACCTGTGGAACCAGAGGTATAAATTATGTATGCTAAGTTTTCTGGTTGGACATTACAAATCAGATTCGCCGGACTGTGCTGCGAAATAACTTGCCAGTCCCTATCTAAGCAAACTAAGTGTGCTGGATGTTGAGGTAGAGACGTTGTATACAACGTCTCTACGAATTTCTGTTGCGTCAACAACACTCTAACTTTTGAGTCTTCGAGCATAAAACGCAAACGCTCAACTGGATATTCTGGATCTAGGGGAACATAAGCGCCGCCTGCTTTGAGAATTCCTAAAACTCCCACTACCAGTTCCAGGGAACGTTCCACACAAATCCCTACTGGCACATCTGCACCCACACCTTCATAGCGCAAATAATGTGCTAACTGATTTGCTCTATTGTTCAATTCTCGGTAAGTCAGTTGTTGATTCTCAAATACTACTGCTACTGCATCGGGTGTTTTTTCTACTTGTTCTTCAAACAATTGGTGGAGACATTTATCGATCGCCTCATTTGTTTGAGTATTGTTCCATTCAATTAATTGCTGTTGTTCAGTTGCAGTTAAGATTGGTAATCGGGAAATTGGTGTTTGAGGATTAGCGACAATTGCTTCTAGCAGTGTGACAAAATGACCTGTCATTCGCTCAATGGTGTTGCCATTAAATAAGTCGGTGTTGTATTCCCACCACCCCACTAATCCATTTGGGGTACTTTCCATTCCCAAACCTAAATCAAATTTGGCGATCGGATTTTCTAC
Organism: Floridaenema aerugineum BLCC-F46; assembly: GCF_041929345.1. Taxonomy (NCBI): domain Bacteria; kingdom Bacillati; phylum Cyanobacteriota; class Cyanophyceae; order Aerosakkonematales; family Aerosakkonemataceae; genus Floridanema; species Floridanema aerugineum. The sequence continues at coordinate 52,921 of NZ_JBHFNQ010000193.1, read as the reverse complement.
CTCTACAGTCGTCAGCTTTAATCCATCTAAATCTACTAAAGATACAGGTGCATTTTGAAGCGCAAACATCACCTGAAACAAAGGTGAATAGCTGAGGTTGCGTTCTGGCTGCAATGCTTCTACCAGCATTTCAAATGGCAAATCCTGATGGGTGTATGCTCCTAAAGATACCTCTCGCACTTGATTGAGTAATTTGGTGAAACTCTGATTATTGGATAGGTCAGTTCTGATTACTAAAGTATTAATAAAAAAGCCAATTAACCCTTCAATTTCTTGGTGATTGCGGTTGGCAATGGGTGTGCCCACCACAATATCTGTTTGTCCGCTGTAGCGGTAGAGTAAAGTATTAAATGCTGCGAACAAAGTCATAAACAAAGTTACCCCTTGTTCTTGACTTAGTTGGTTCAATTTTTGGGTTAGTTCAGCAGACAGGGCAAACTGTTGATGTCCACCAACGAAGGTTTGCACTGCTGGTCTGGGTCGGTCTGTGGGAAGTGATAATAAAGCTGGTGCATCTGCAAGTTGATTTTGCCAGTAACTTAATTGAGTTTGCAATACTTCACCTTGTAGCCATTGTCGCTGCCAGATAGCAAAGTCTGCGTACTGAATGGGCAGTGGGTCTAATGGTGAGGGTAAATCTTGAGTATAAGCATTGTATAGTGCTGCCAATTCTGCAAGTAATACACCGATCGACCAACCATCAGAAACTATGTGGTGCATACATATCAACAAGATATGTTCGGTTTCTGAGAGTGCGACTAATGTGGCTTGAAGCAAGCAATCATTTGCTAAATCAAACGGTTCAATTGCTTTTTGTTGCAGTAATTCTAATGCGGCAGTTTCTTGTTGATTTGTGGATAAATCTTTGAAGTTAACAACCGATAATTTCCAGTTAATTTGACTCTGAATAATTTGATTTGGTTGCCCATCAAGAGTAATAAAATTAGTGCGTAATGCTTCGTGGCGCACCACAATTTCTTGAAAACTTTGTTCTAAAGTAGCAACACAAAGAGTTCCTTCTAAACGTATTGCAAAAGGTATGTTGTATAAACCACTATTGCTTTCAAATTGGTCGATAAACCACAACCTTGTTTGAGCAAATGACAGTGGTAAATCGTTATTGTTATCTCGTTTAACAATTGGTGGCGCACTCAGTTGTAAATTTTGTTGCTGTAATTGTTGAATTGCTGGGGCTAATTCAGCTATAGTGGGTGCGCCAAATAGACTCCGCAAAGGCAATTCTACTTGTAAATGGTTGCGGATGCGGGAAATTAGTTGGGTGGCAAGGAGTGAATGTCCTCCTAGTTCAAAGAAGTTGTCGTGAATCCCAACTTGATTTAGTTTGAGGATTTGTTTCCAAGCTGTGATGAGGATTTCTTCTACTGGGGTGCGGGGGGCTTGATATTTGTCTTGTTGTTGGGTGTGGAAATCTGGTGCGGGTAGGGCGCGACGATCGATTTTGCCGTTTGGTGTCAGGGGGAAGGCTTCCAGAATTACGAAAGTGAACGGCACCATGTACTCTGGAAGCTTGGATTTCAGGTATTCTCGTAGTTCGTTGTTTGTGGGTGTTGCTTCTATTTCAGTTGTGATGTAAGCGACTAGGCGTTTATCTCCTGGTATATCCTCTCGCGCTATCACGACAGCGGTTTGGACTTGAGGATATTGACTTAAAATTGCTTCGATTTCGCCTAATTCAATACGGAAGCCACGTATTTTTACTTGATTGTCAATCCGTCCCAAGTATTCGATATTTCCATTCGGTAAATACCGTGCTAAATCTCCGGTTTTATATAATAATTTTGAATTTTCAAAAGGATTGGCGATGAATTTTTCATTAGTTAATTCTGGTCTGTTAAGGTAGCCTTTGGCTAATCCAGCACCACCTATATGTAATTCTCCTGGTACTCCAATGGGTACTGGCTGGAGATATCGATCGAGAATGTATATTTGAGTATTAGCGATCGGACGACCAATAGATTCTAAACTATCTTGAACACCAGCAATGCTAGCGTCAGCTTCTACTCTGGAAATCGTTGACCAAATAGTAGTTTCCGTTGGCCCATACACATTCCACAAACACTGGCTTCTCTCCAAAAGTGCCACAGCTAAATCATGAGTTAACGCTTCACCACCACAAAGAATTTTTAACTGTTGATTGCCTTGCCATCCACTTCCTAAAAGTAACCGCCAAGTCGCCGGAGTTGCTTGCATAATTGTGACACCAGATTGCAGCAACTTCTCGGATAATTTTGTCCCATCAGCACTTTGTTCGCGAGGAAGTAAGACAACTTGAGCACCGACAATTAATGGCAAGTAAAATTCTAATCCGGCAATGTCAAAACAGATGGTGGTAACTGCCAAAAGAATGTCTTTGGCATTGATGCCTACCTCCTGTTTCATTGAGTAGAGAAAGTTGGTGAGACTAAAATGTGAAATTTGAACGCCTTTGGGCTGTCCTGTCGAGCCAGATGTATAGATTATATAAGCTAAGTTTTGTGTCGAAACTTGATTAACAATATTATTTTGATTTTGCTGGGCGATGATTTCCCAATCTGCATCTAAGCTGATGAGATGAAGGTCAATTTTAGGTAGTTGAGTTATCAATTTTTCCTGTGTCAAAAGTACTGACACTTGGGAATTAGACAACATAAAAGCTATACGTTCTGTGGGATATTCTGGGTCAAGGGGAACGTAAGCTCCACCTGCTTTAAGAATTCCCAAAAGTCCGACTAACATTTCTAGAGAACGTTCTACACAAATCCCGACTAGCACATCTGCACCTACACCCAAAGAGCGCAAATGATGTGCTAACTGATTCGATCGATCGTTCAATTCCCGATAAGTCAATTGTTGATTTTCAAACACCACCGCTATTGCATCTGGTGTTTTTTCTACTTGTTCTTCAAACAATTGATGGATGCAATTATTTGTCGGATAATTAGTTTTTGTATTATTCCATTCTATTAAAATTTGATTTTGTTCAACTGCGGTTAATATTGGTAGTTGAGAAATTGGCATTTGAGGATTAGCGACAATAGCCTCAAACAGAGTCACAAAATGACCCAACATCCGGCTGATTGCCCTATCATCAAAACGATTCCCATCGTAACTCAACCTGACTAACAATTGTTCCCCAGGTTCAACAAAAAGTGTTAGCGGATAATTAGTTTTTTCAATAACCTGAACATTTGAAAGCGAAAAATCACCTTTGTCTTCGAGTACAGAACTATCTACTAAATAGTTCTCGAAGATTACAATGCTGTCGAACAAAGAAGTACCTCTAGGTACATCACTAAATCCCTGAATTTCCACTAAGGAACTATAGGAAAATTGTTCTGAGTCTACAAGTTGTACCTGTACATCTTTCAACAAACTTAAAAGTTCGGTTTGTTCTGAGAATTTGACGCGCAAAGGTAAGGTATTAATAAATAACCCTACCATTGACTCGACTCCTGCGATCGCAGGCGGACGACCTGAAACAGTCGCACCAAATACCACATCATTTTCTTGAGAATAGCGAGACAGCAACAAAGCCCAAGTTGCCTGCGCCAAATTAGCAAGTGTTAATTGATGTTCTCGGACAAAAGTATTAGCATAAGATGTTGATTCACGACTTAACTCAATTTCTTGTTCTTTATAATTAGGTGAGTTATTTTCCCGTTTGGATAAAGGTTTATCCACCATCAAAGGAGTCGAAGCACTAAAACCTTGGAGTTTTTCTTTCCAATAATCTTCAGCTAATTTTCGATCTTGTTTCTGTAGCCAAGCAATATAATTTCGGTAATTGAGTGCGGGTTGATAAGTTAAAGTTTTTCCTTGGGAGATTGCTTGGTAAAAGTTCAATAAGTCTTTAAACACCAAAGATAAAGACCAACCATCAAGCAATAAATGATGATGACTCCAAACAAATTGGTAAGTATTTTCCTTACATTGAATTAGATGTAAACGCATTAATGGCGCTTCGGAAAAGGAGAAACCTTGCTGTTGTTGAGCATCAAGAAATACTTGTAATTGTTGTTGCTGTTCTTGTGCAGATAATCCTCGCCAATCGAATGTTTCGATCGCCACATCCACTTGTCGATATACTATTTGTGTCGGCTGGCTGACACGCTCCCATAAGAATGCTGTACGGAAAACTGAATGTCTCGCTACTACTTGTTGCCAAGCTTGCTTAAACGCTGACAGATCTAGATTTCCCTCAAAAGTGCAAACTACCTGCTGAAAATATACTCCTGAGTCGGGAGCATACAAACTTTCAAACAGCATCCCTTGTTGCATTGGCGATAAGGGATAAATATCCTCAATATTTTGCTTGTTAGTTTTGTTAGCTTCAGGTTTCATAGATTTTCTAAAATTTGATCTAGTTCTAGTTGGCTAATTTGTGCTAAGGGGAAATCACTAGGAGTAAAACCAGCGTTTTCCGGTGATAAACAATGGGCGATTAACTGTTGTAAAGTGGAGACAAATTCTTGGGCAATTTTTTCGATCGTGCTGTGTTCATGCAGGTTGCTACTGTATATCCAATCAATTTGCAGCTTGTCGTTGGTAATAATAGCATTGATTTCGAGTAAATTAGAACGTTTGCCTTGTAAATTTTGGCTGTTTCCACTCGATTCCTTTGCCAATTGTAGCAGAGAAGATTGATTAAACAACTGACTAAATTGACCCAAATAATTGAAGCAAATTTCGGCTTCTTTTTGGTTCTTTATTTGGCTTTGGATGTCTTGAGCGTCAGTTAAATAACGCAATATTCCATAGCCAATTCCTTTGTTGGGGATCGATCGTAATTGTTCTTTGACTGATTTTAAAACCTCTCCTAAATTCTGTTTATTGGTGTTTTCCAGTTGCATTACTACTGGGAAAATAGTGGTAAACCAACCCACAGTTCGGGATAAATCTACACCTTCAATAATATCTTCCCGTCCATGACCTTCTAAGTTGAATAACACAGAGTTGGAGTTAGTCCATTTACTCAAAACCAAGACTAAAGCTGTCAATAAAACATCATTAATCTGGGTAGAGTAAGCTTTCGGAACATCTTGTAAGAGCGATCGAGTTTCGGCTTCATTTAACGACACAGATATATTCTGAGCCGAAGCAACTGTGTTTTCTCCTTGGGGATAGTCTACAGGAATGCGCGAAACAGAGGTGTAAGATTCCCTTAACCAATAAGCTTTTTCGGATTTTAAAACATCTGATTTAGCATAATTGGTTAACTGTTGCGCCCAATTTTGGAAGGAGGTTGTTTTCGATGGTAATCCAATTGCTTCACCTTGACTTAGTTGTTGGTAAGCTGTCTGCAAATCTTCTAATAAAATCCGCCAAGACACACCATCGACTACTAAATGGTGAATTACTATTAGTAATCTTCCTGGTTGCTTTTCTCCTAATTTAAAATAGGCGACTTTAACAAGATTTTCTGCCAGATTTAAACTCGCGTGTAAGGAGTTGGCAGTGCTTTCAATGGTAGCTGTAATCTCGCTTTCTGGAAGATTGGATAAGTCAAAATAGGAGATGGCAATTTTATCAGATGGAGTAGCATGAATCTGTTCCCAACCTGATTCTGACTCGATAAAACGCAAGCGCAAAGCATCGTGATGTATCAGTAGTTGTTGCCAGATTGGTTCTAAAAGTTCGGGTTGGAAGTTAGATGGTGTTGTGAGCAAAAATGCTTGATTAAAGTGGTGTGATTCAACCAAGTTTTGCTCAAAAAACCATTGTTGAATCGGGGTTAATTCTACTTTTCCGGTGACTAATCCTTGTTCGATTTGAGTTACTTTACTAACACCTGCAACTGCGGCTAATTCAGCAATTGTCTGATTGGTAAATAGTTGTTTGACACTCAGTTCTATTCCTGCTTGTCTTGCTTTGCTAATGATTGAAATGCTGAGGATGGAATCGCCACCGAGTTCAAAGAAGTTATCGTGAATGCCGATTTCTTCTACTCCCAAAACTTGTTGCCAAATAGTTGCTAGAGTTTCTTCGGTTGCGGTGCGAGGATGCACTACAATGTTTTCCATTCCCGATCGCATTTCTGGCATGGGTAGGGATTTGCGATCGATCTTCCCATTTGGTGTTAATGGCAGCGCTTCTAGGAACACAAAGGCACTCGGCACCATATAATCTGGTAACTTGGCTTTGGTGTGCGATCGTAATTCGTTGATTGTAAGTTTCCCCTCTGTTTCGGCTACGATGTAAGCCACGATCCGTTTATTCCCTGGAATATCCTCCCGAACGATTACCGCAGCGGCTTGCACTTGGGGATGCTGGCTCAAAATCGCTTCGATTTCGCCTAACTCAATGCGGAAGCCACGAACTTTTACTTGATTGTCAATCCGTCCCAAGTATTCAATGTTGCCATCGGGTAAGTAACGAGCTAAGTCTCCAGTTTTGTAAAGTCTTGGGGGTAGAGACGTTGTATACAACGTCTCTACAGCTTCGTTTTTTGAGTTGTTAAAGGGATTGGTGATGAATTTTTCATTAGTTAATTCTGGTCGATTCAGGTAGCCTCTGCCTAATCCCGCACCACCTAGATGTAATTCTCCTGGGACTCCAATTGGTACTGGTTGACAATATTCGTCGAGTATGTATACCTGGGTGTTAGAAATTGGGCGACCGATAACACATTGTTTGTAAATTTGCGGTTGGCAATTCCAGAAAGTTGAATCGATACAAGCTTCTGTAGGGCCATAGAGATTGTACAAATTCACATCTAGCTTACTCAACAAACTTTCTTGCAGAGCCACTGGCAAGACTTCACCGCCACAGAAGATGTCTTTGAGGGATTGACAAGTTTCGATTCCTCCCTGCTCTAAAAGCATAAGCAGCAAAGATGGCACAAATTGAACCCTATTTACCTGCTCTTGGGCAATTAATTTTAACAGGTAAGCCGGGTCAGCATGACCTCCAGGTTGAGCCACGATCAACTGTCCGCCTACTATTAATGGAGCATAGAATTCCCATACCGAAGCATCAAAGCCAAAGGGCGTTTTTTGCAACACTTTGTCTTTTTCTGTCAAGGGGAATGTGGCTTGCATCCACATTGTATGGTTGCAAATATTACTGTGACAAAGCATTACCCCCTTTGGTTGACCAGTGGAACCCGATGTATAAATTACATAAGCTAGGTTTTCTGGTGCAACGTTCAGAATAGGATTATCTCGATCGCACTGACTAATAACTTGCCAGTCACTATCCAAACAGACAAGGCGTGTTTGATGTTGAGGTAGTGTTTGATGTTGAGGTAGAGACGTTGTATACAATGTTTCTACAAATTTGTGTAGAGTTACTAACACCGCAACTTGAGAGTCTGACAACATAAAGCGCGATCGCTCAATGGGATAATCTGGGTCTATTGGGACATAAGCTCCACCTGCTTTGAGAATACCCAAAAGTCCTACTACCATTTCGATCGATCGTTCCACACAAATACCCACCAGCACATCTGCACCCACACCTAATGAGCGTAAATAATGTGCTAACTGATTCGATCGCTCATTCAATTCTCGGTAAGTCAATTGTTGATTTTCAAACTTTACCGCAACTGCATTTGGGGTTTTTTCTACTTGCTCCTCAAACAACTGATGCAGACATTTATCAGTGGGAAAGTCAGTTTGAGTATCATTCCACTGGACTAATAACTGATGTCTTTGGACACTATTAAGTAGAGGTAATTCCCGTAAATATTGTTTTGGATCGCTGACAACTGCTTGGAGCAAAGTTTGGAAATGACTTAGCCAACGTTCAATGGTGTCTGCATTAAATAAGTCGGTATTGTAATCGCATTCAATCAATAGCTCACCCGCCATCTCTGTCACATTTAAATGCAGATCCCGGTCTTTAAAGTTAATGGCTTGAGGATATAAACTAACCTCTAGACCAAAAACCTCTGGTGGAGTAGTATGTGGCTCTAAATTAAAGCTGACACTAACTAAGGGAAGGCGACTGTTGTCTCTTGGTAGATTGAGTCGATCGATCAATTGAGCAAAGGGGTAATCTTGGTGTTCGTAAGCCTGCAATAAAGTACCCCGCATTTGTTTGATATATTCTGCAAATGTAGGATTACCCGACAACTGACTACGAATTGGTAAGATATGGGTGCAGTAGCCAACTATCCCGTCACTGCCATTCATCGATCGACCAGAAGTAGGAACCCCTATGATGATGTCGTCTTGTCCTGTTAGTCGATGAAATAACGTTGCATACACTGATAGCAGAGTCATTAACAGAGTGCAACCCTGTTTGCGACCGAACAGTTTGAGGCTGTTAGTTGCTTCAGTATCAAACTTAATGGTTTCTCGATCGCCATTGTAGGTTTTAATCGGTGGACGAATGCGATCGGTGGGTAATTCTAATACAGGAGGTGAGCTTAGTTTATCCAACCAGTATGATTCATGAGCTTTCATCTCCTGCGACTGGATCTGCTCATTTTGCCAGTTGATAAATTCTCGAAATTGTGTTGGGCGATCGTAATCGCAAACTACCCCTTGACACTCATCTGAATACAGCTGCATTAACTCTCGGAAAATAACTCCTAATGACCAGCCATCAACTACGATGTGATGGGCGCTCAAAACTAATATATGGAGTTCTGGTTCTAACTTCAGGATATACAGACGTACTAGCGGACCCTTTTCGAGGTCGAAGAGTTTTTGGCTTTCCTCGCGAAAGAATGCAGCTACTTGCTCATCGCGTACACAATCTCCACCACTAAAGTCTAATACAGGATAATCGATTTCGACCGAAGGTAGAATTGCTTGCACATCCCCTTCTGGACTGATTTTTGTCCGTAGAGACTCGTGACGATCGACTACTTTCTGTATTGCTTTGCTCATTGCCTTTAGGTTCAAAGTACCTCGCAATAGCACCGTTGAATGTTCATTATAGGCAACTGAGCTATCTTCACCCATCTGGGCTAATGTCCAGAGTTGCTTTTGGGCTTCAGTTAGGGGAATTAACAGGGGGTTGGGGGTTGGGGGTTGGGGAAATTTTCTTCTTCTTCCCTAACCCCTAACACCTGACCCCTAACACCTTCTTCTTCCCTATTCCCTAATTCTTGACATATCTCTTTGAGAGTATTGAGGTGGGGTAAGTTTTCTAGTACTAACTTCTCATCTACACCAAAGTCGATAAAACAGGCGATTTCGTCAACGCCGATCGATCGCAAATCCTCAATTACTTGGCGACAAGAATCAGGAGTACCAATCAACGTACCTGTCTGTACATAACGTTTATAAGTCGTGGATAAAAGAAAGTCCCTATCTTCCTCCGTGAGTCGATCGAAATCAGCTGGCATACCTTGGCTTTGAAACATATTCTGCAAAAGCCCCATAGAGGTTTTCAGATAATTTAAGAAGGGTTCTTTTGCTTGCGATCGAACTTGCTCTAAGTCAGCACCAACGAAGGTATGCAGTAATACAGTCACCTTTCCCGCTTCTGCTTTGTAACCATGCTTAGTCAAAGATTCCCGGTAAAGAGCTATATTGTGGGCTAAATCTTCAATAGATTGCCCCAAAAAATTAGTTAAAATGCCTGCACCAATTTCTCCTGCCTTGATGTAGTTATTTGGATTTTTGACAATGGTAATCCAAATCGGTAACTTAGGCTGCATCGGCTGTGGGTAAGTCTTGACCCTAATCTGTTTTCCAGTCCCATCAAGCACCTCAACAGATTCGCCTTGCCAAAGTTTCTGGACAGTGGCAATTTCTTGGTACATTAGTTCCCGATGTTTGCCAAAAGATTGGGGAGCAAAGACAAAATCATTGGGATGCCAACCGGAGGCAAAAGCAATACCAACTCTGCCTTGAGAAAGATTATCAACCACTGCCCATTCTTCGGCTACTCGAATTGGGTGATGCAGGGGTAAAACGACACTACCAGAACGTATTTGAATGGTTTGAGTTTCCCTAGCTAGTGCAGCCGCAATTACGGAAGGATTTGGCGAAAATCCGCCAAATTCATGAAAGTGACGTTCAGGAATCCAAATTGCTGTAAATCCGTGACGATCGCCAAACTTAGCCCCTTCAAACAACAGATTATACTTATTTTTCCTAAATTCTGCTTCGTAACTACCGAAATAGTACAAGCTAAATTCGATAGATTTTTGTTTGTTGGAACTAGTTTTTAACTCCAAATTAGATGGTGTATCTGGATGCTTTTCGCCTTCATGTAGAGACGTTGCATGTAGAGACGTTGCATGCAACGTCTCTACAGTTGTCTGGCTAACGGTTGCCCTGTTGTGTCCTCTGTCTGACGTAGGTTCAGAGGACACTGGCTGCTTTTTTGCGGGTATAAAACCTCCTTGACGCAGTTGGGCAACGCTATCCTTGATTACTTCAACAAATCGAGAAAGATCCTCATCGGTATGCGCCGTTGACAGAAAATGTTTGCGCCATTCCCAAACATAAATCCCTTTTTCTACCATGTGATAGAAAAGCAGATCTAAATTTCCAGTTAAGGCAAAGCGGAAGAAAGAGCTAAAATGCTCAATTTTGATCGGAACTTCATTTTCTTGAAAATAGGTATTCAGGGTAGTGACTAATTTGGTGGTGCGATCGTTTAATTGTTGTTGAAGACTTGGGCCTTGTTCTTTGAAATGTTGGAGTACAGCCTTTGCTGCTACCATTGCCAGGGGATGCTGACAAAAAGTGCCACCGAAGAAAGTTCTTTCTGTTTGCGGATAGGAATTATCTCCATAGTTCCACATTCCTCCGTCAATACAATCTAGATACTTGGCTTTACCTGCAACCACACCTATGGGTAGACCTCCTGCAACTACTTTGCCATAAGTAGCAATGTCAGCTTGAACGCCAAATAAAGCTTGTGCTCCTCCAGGGTGCGATCGAAACCCTGTAATCATTTCATCAAATATTAATGCCGTTCCTGTTCGATCGGTAATTTGCCGTAAGGAGCGCAAAAACTCCTTGGGTTGCACCATTGGTACGCTGCTTTGCACAGGTTCCACAAGTACCGCCGCCAGTTGATGAGCGTGGCTTTGCAGATATTCTAAAGCTTGCTCACTGCCATATTCAAGTACAACGACATCTCCCGCCACACCCTCTGGTACGCCAGAAGCTAGAGGGAAAAACTCCCATTGGTTATCAATAAGTTGCCGTCTGACTAAAGTTCCATCACTATGTCCATGATAAGAACCTTCAAACAAAGCAATCTTACTGCGACCAGTAGCAGCCCGGGCGATTCTGATTGCAGCCATTACTGCTTCTGTCCCGGAGTTACAGAAACAAGCGCGTTCGGTGCCCGTAAGTTCGGTAAACAGTTGAGCCACTTCGCCAACTAGTTCGTAGCGAGGATTGAGATGAATGCCTTTTTTCAGCTGTGCTTCTAGGGCTTCCATAATGAATGGGGGTTTATGTCCGAACAGAGTTACCCCTTGCCCCATAGTCATGTCAATGTATTCGTTGCCATCAACATCCCAAATTCTAGAACCTTGAGAGCGATCGGCAACGATCGGATAAAGCATTTCCTTAATCGACAAGCGAAATCCCACAGAAGCCCTACTATCAGCCAACACCGGACGAGCACCTTCCACCAGTTTTTTTGAAGTTTTAGTGCGCTGGGTAAAACGTGCTATTAAAGCGTCTAAGTGTTGCTGCTGCTGTGGAGTCAGACCACTAGTGGGAGGTTTTTTCGGCCCCCAAGGTGTAGAAACTGGTGCTGGTGGTATTTGCTTTGTCGGGGAAGCTGTCTGACACATTGGTTGTTGAGGAGCAGGCACAGGCTGTGGAGGGGTATACTCAGATCTTCCACTCCTAGAAGTAGAACCTCCAGCGTCCTCGTTCCCAGGTTCAACCTGGGAACGAAGAATAGAGGCTCTGCCTCCTGATGCAAGATCTGAGGTATATGGGTTAGGCATCCCAGACATTCCATTCCCTACCACAACTTCTGGCGACTGTAAAGACGTTGCAGGCAACATCTCTACATTGTTTTGCAATACCTCCAACTGTCTAGACATTAATTGGTATTGATACTGGAGTTGCTGCGCCATGATACTTTGCAACGCCGTTGCTTCTACTGGCTGTGGCTGTTGTGGAAAACTTTGGCGTTGAAGTACGGGCGATTCATGAATCGCCCCTACGACTGGGGATGACAGGCAGGATGCCTGTCCTACGGGACTGGGGACTGGGGGAGGTGGAACCAGTTTTTGGGCGGAAATTTCTGTTTGTACCCTAGTTACCTTTTCTTCTTGTGCCGCAGGTAATGTTTCAGGAGATATAGCGGGGAGACGTTCGTCTAAATAAATTGCTAAAGCTTCTAGAGTGGCTAATTCTTCAAATAACTGACGAAGGGCAATTTTTAGCCCATAAGTTCTTTCAATCTTTTGTACAGCCTCAACCATGATGATGGAATCAGCACCCATTTCTAGAAAAGGAGCATGAATGTTGACATCTGTTGGGGAGACTTGCAATAAACTAGCAACTAAAGTTTGCAAAGTTCCGATAATTTCTTCCCTACGGGTAGGACAGGCATCTTGCCTGTCATCCCCAGTCACAACATCGGTTTGTGTCTTTGCAACATTACCATTTACAACCATATCTTTTCCATTTGTAGTAGTAGACTGTACGAGTTCAATCCAATAGCTTTGGCGTTGGAAGGGGTATGTAGGCAGGGACAATAAACTGCGCGAGTAGTCTTGGTCAAATCCGCGCCAGTTAATCTCAACTCCCTGCAAATATAAGGTAGATAGAACATTGAGCAATGATGACCAATCTTCTTGTTGCCCTGTCAGGGAAGAGAGCCAAATAGCATCCTTTTCTTGCTGGCATTGCCGCCCCAATCGGGATAAAGTTGGTTTGGCACCCATTTCCAAAAAGATATTTAAGCCTTCATCTAAAAGTGTGTTGACTCCCGCCATAAACAACACGGCTTCTCGAGCATGATTTCGCCAGTAGCGGGCATTGAGCATTTCTCCTGGTTGTAACATCTGCCCTGTGAGGTTGGAAATCAAACCAATTTTCAGAGGTTGGTAGGAAATTTGACTGGCTGCTTGCTCTAAAGAGTCTAGGATTGGCTCTATGAGGGGAGAATGAAAGGCATGGGAGACTTTGAGGTTACGGACTTCTATGAGTTGTGCTTGCAGGTGGGCTGTAACTTTCTGGATTATTTCCTGTTTCCCAGAAATTACGGTATTGTTGGGACTGTTAATGCCTGCGATCGCAATCTCTCCAGCATCAAAACCTTGAATTACTTCTCTGACCTGACTTTCCGGCGCAAAAACAGCTGCCATTGCGCCATTTTCAGGTAGAGACTGCATGAGTTGTCCTCTCTGGACAATCAATTTTAGTCCATCTTCCAGGCTCAAGGCTCCCGCAACCGTAGCAGCAACATATTCTCCTACACTATGACCAATTACTGCTGTGGGTTCGATTCCCCAGGAACGCCACAATTCATATAGGGCATACTCTATGGCAAATAAAGCGGGTTGGGTATATGCAGTTTCATCTAAGGTTAGAGCAGCTTCGGTTTCTTCTGTTGAAGTGGGATAAAGTATTTCAATGAGAGATTTTTTTAAATAAGGTTGCAGGATTTCGTCACAGCGATCGAATACTTTACGGAAAGTAGGCTGAGTTTGATAAAGTTGGCGACCCATACCTACATATTGTGAACCTTGACCTGCAAATAAAAAGGCGATGTTGGTTGGCTTTTGTTGGGTAGGAAGTTGTCTGGATGTCAGTCCAGATGTTTCTTTGCCACCCGCAAAATTAATGAGTTGCTCTCTTAAGTGGTTAGATGATGGAGTTACTACAGCGAGACGATGGGAAAAGTGCGATCGTCCACAGTTCGCCGTGTAGCTAATGTCTGCAATACTAACTTCAGGATGCGATCGCAGATAGCTGGCATACTTCTCGGCTAACTCTCGCAAAGCCCGATCGGTTTTTGCTGATAGAGTAAGCAGATGTGTGGAACGTTCAACTGATGAAGTGACAGACTCAAGTTTTGGGGCCTCCTCCAACACCACATAAGCATTAGTACCGCTAACGCCGAAAGAACTAACACCTGCCAAGCGAGAACCTTCTACTTTTTGCCATTCGGTTTTAGACCTTGGCACCATAATCGGCAAATTTTCCCAGTCAATATGGGGACTGGGTTGTTTATAGTGCAAATGTGGCACAATTTCTTGGTGCTGCATTTGCAACACTACCTTCATCAACCCAGCCATTCCCGCAGCTGCTTCTAAATGTCCGATGTTGGTCTTCACCGAAGCAATAGTTAGGGGTTGGTCTTTTGAGCGATGATGACCAAATACTGCGGCTAAAGCTCCCACTTCTATAGGATCGCCCAAAGCCGTACCCGTACCATGAACCTCAATATAGCTGATTTGATTCGGTTGTACGCCGCTATTTTCCAGACCCAGGCGAATCACTGTTTGTTGTGCTAGGCCATTAGGAGCAGTTAGACCACTACTGCGACCATCTTGGTTAACCGCACTACCTCGAATGGTAGCCAAAATCCGGTCTTTGTCCTTAATCGCATCTGATAGCCGCTTGAGGACAATCACCCCGCACCCCTCAGAACGTACATAGCCATCGGCGGAAGCATCAAAGGTTTTGCAACGACCATCAGGTGCAAGCATTCGGGCTTTCGATAAAATAACATTAACCTCTGGCAAAGCCTGCAAATTAACACCGCCAACCAGAGCTAAATTACACTCATGGTTGCGGAGACTAGCGATCGCTAAATGAATTGCAACCAACGAGGAAGAACAAGCCGTATCTACTGCCAAGCTAGGCCCCGTTAAACCAAGAAAATAAGACAACCTTCCAGCAGCCGCATTACTTGTATTACCCGTACCTTGGTAAGCATCTATCTCAGTTGTTTCTCGCTTCAACAACCGATGTAAATAATCATTAACAGTGATCCCAACGAACACACCCGTTTTACTACCAACCAGGGTATCGGGTTTAATCGCCGCATTTTCCAGTGCTTCCCAACTTACCTCCAATAGTAAGCGTTGTTGCGGATCGAGGGTCAGAGCTTCTCTGGGTGAAATGCCAAAAAACTGAGCATCAAACTCCTCTAATCGATCGATAAACCCGCCATAGCGAGAATACATTTTTCCCGGAGCATTGGGATCTGAATCGTAGAAAGCATCAATATCCCAGCGATTTGGAGGAACTTCGGAAATCGCATCTACGCCATTACTTAAGAGTTCCCAGAAAGCTTCTGGAGAGTTAGCACCTCCCGGAAATCTGCAACCCATACCAACGATCGCCAGCGGTTCTTTTTTGGTCTTTTCTATCGCCTCAAGCTGAGATTTCATCTCCTTGAGTTCTAGGAGTGCCTTCTTCATTAAAGTTTGACGGTCTGTGTTGGTATTCATTACTTCTTACCTTCATCAATAAGGGCTAATTCTTCTGCAAGCAGCTGTTCGATTTCACTTTCTGATAGTTCATCAAGATCGGTTAATAAATCAGAACTTGGTTGGCTAATATCTTGGTGAGCCGCTACCCTTGCTAGTTCAATAGAAAGGATGTCTTTAGCTAAATAATCAGCCAACACCTTGACATTGGGATAATCAAAACTCAAGGTAGCGGGTAAAGAACAAGCCATTGACTTTTGCAAACGGTTGCGTAATTCTACAGCCATCAACGAATCCATCCCTAACTCGAAAAACCCTTGTTCGAGTTCTGCTGATGATAGTTTCCGACCCAACACTTGACCTACTTGCTCGGTTATGTGATCGATTACTAATTGGTAACGTCGATCGATTTTAGTTGCTTCTAATTGAGCAAGAAACTCGGATTTTTGAATCGGTTTCGCTAAGTTGAAATTAGCAAAGAATGGCGATAAGTTAGTTGACTGCTTAATAAATTCTGACCAATTTATCGGTAAGACTGTCACTTGTCTAGAAGTTTGAGTCAATAATTGCTTCAGGACAGCTATTCCTTGTTGGGGATCAATCAAACTAATACCCATTGTTTGCAATCGCTCTACCTCCCGACGATCGACTTTTTCTATCATTCCTACCTCTGACCAAGCTCCCCAGTTAATACTTAACCCTGGTAAATTTAATGAGGAGCGATAATGAGCCATTGCATCCAGAAAAGCATTAGCCGCTGCATAATTTGCCGTCCCCGCAGAACCCAAGATACATGATATTGAAGAGAACAACACGAAGAAATCCAAAGCTAAGTCTTGGGTAAGGCGATGCAAATTCCAAGTTCCGCTGACCTTGGGTGCAAACACTTTAGTAAATAATTCCCATTGATGCTCTAATATCCGTCGGTTATCTATCACACCAGCCGCATGAATAATACCCTTTAGCGGTGGCATGGTGCTGTTAATTTGATTCAGTAAGGAGGCGACTTCCGCTTCTATTGATATATCTGCTTGGATCGCCATCACCTGTACTCCCAAAGCTTCGAGTTGGTTGAGGGTGGCTTTTGCTGTTTCCTTGGGTAAGCTACGTCCTACTAATACCAAGTGTTTTGCTCCCTGCTCTACTAGCCATTGTGCAACTAATAAACCAATTCCTCCCATTCCGCCTGTGATTAAGTAGGTAGCATCGGCTTTGATATTTAGAGATTGTTTGACAATTTTTTGCTGTTTTATGATTCGATTCACATACCGTTTGCCATTGCGAAAAGCTATCTCATTTTCACTATTCTTTGCTCGATCTGAACTAATTTCTGCCCCTAGACTTTGTGTGTTATCGCGATCGTATAAAGGGTCTAAATCTACTAGTCTACAGTTAAGTTCTGGATGCTCATTGTTAATTACTCTTCCTAATCCCCACAGGGTTGATTGGGCTACTCCAGTTATCTTAGATGTTTCACCTACTGGTTGCGCTCCTTTGGTTACTAGCCATAAAGAAGGCGACTGCGAATATCCTTGTTTAGCTATTGATTGAATCAGGAACAAGACTCCACCACATCCAGTTTGTGAGGCTATTTCTAATTCTTCTCCAGTTAGATCTTTGGCTTCTACTGCATTTAAACTCCATAGATAAACTATTCCTTTGATGGGGATTTGGTTTTCCTGTAGTAGGCGCTCAAAATCTTGGTAATTACCTGGGTTAATAATGAATTCTTGTGCTGATATCTGTTGATATTCTTTCCCTGGTAAAACTAGGATGCAAGTTTTGAAAACTGAACTCCATAACTTACTTAATTCCTGACCAATGCCTTGATTATCTGCAAATATTAGCCAATTCTCCGGTGAAGTTTGGCTTTCTTTCGGCGCGATTTCTTCGATTCTTTCTTGCTGTTGCCATACTAATTCGAGCATCCATTCTAGATTTTCTTTTGCTCCTAGATGTTGCTGGTGCTCCTTGACTAAAGCCGCCAATATTTCCGGTAATAATTTCTTTTGTTCCTCTGAGAAGTTCCCGGCTTTTTGCAATAGCTCCATTAATTCTTCTGTATTTCCTCGATCTAAAAAGTTGGTAATTGGAGTTTGGCTATTTTCTGGTGAGCCAAATTCTGCTGGTTGCTCGAGTTCCGTACTTTCAACCCAATAACGTTCTCTTTGAAAGGGATAGTTAGGTAAGATAACTTTGTTTCCGGGGTAGTCTCGGTGAAATCCTGACCAATCTATTGTGATTCCTGCTTCATATAATGAGGCTAAACTTGTTAGTAGCTGTTGCCATTCGGGAGTGGAAGATCGCACTGAAGCCAACCACAAGCCCGTATTTTCTGGCAAACATTCCCGCCCCATTCCTAATAATATTGGTTTCGGCCCGATTTCGACAAATATTTCATATTCCAACTCATCCAATGTTTCCATACTCTTGGCAAACTGCACTGGTTGAATAATATGATTTACCCAATATTGTGCTGTGGCGATGTTTTCATCAGCTAGTTTTCCTGTGACGTTGGAAATTATCGGAATCAGGGGTTGATTGTAGGTGATGCTGTTAGCTATTTGCTCAAATTCTTTGAGCATTGGTGTCATTAATGGGGAATGGAAGGCGTGAGAAACTTGTAGTTGTTTGGTTTTGATTCCTGATGATGAAAGTTGCTCAACTATGGCTTCGATCTCTTTGCTGGCTCCTGATATGACTGTGCTTTGCGGGCTGTTGATAGCAGCGATCGCTACTTTATCACCATAATCTGCAATTATTGATTTGACTTTTTCAACTGATGCCATCACTGAAACCATTTCGCCACCTGATGGCAATTGTTGCATTAATTTTCCGCGATGGGCAATCAGTTTTAGTGCTTCTTCTAAGCTAAATACTCCGGCTACACAAGCTGCTACATATTCACCAACGCTATGTCCCATGACTATATTTGGTGTGATACCCCAAGATTTCCAGAGTTGATACAGGGCATATTCGATCGCAAATAAAGCAGGTTGAGTATAGCAGGTTTGATTTAACCTTTCCGCTTCAGTTTCCGGGGCATAAATTATGTCTAATAATGACCTTTCCAGATAGGTCAGCAGAATTTCATTGCATTGTTCTAAGGTTTGGCGAAATAGTGGTTGGGTGTCGTAGAGTTGACGACCCATATTGATGTATTGCGAACCTTGTCCGGTAAATAAAAAGGCTATTTTCGATGGTTTTTTCGGCAGTTTATCTCCAGGTTTTAAATCTCTTAATTGCTCGATTAATTGTTCTTTGGATTGAAGCACTAAAGCTAGACGATATGGAAAATGTTCCCTACCTGTGTTGACTGTGTAGCATATATCTGCTAACAGCAAATCTGAGTTAGTTTGAATGTAATTTTGATAGCGAGAAACTAACTCCTCTAAAGCTGATGCTGTCTTTGCCGATAGGGTAAAAAGATGTAAGGAACGTTCAACTGATGGGGTGACAGGTTCAAGTTTTGGGGCTGACTCCAACACCACATGAGCATTAGTACCGCTAATACCAAAAGAACTAACTCCTGCTAATCGGGAATTTTCTGTAGTAGCCCAAGACATTTTATTTTGAGGCACCATCAAGGGCAAATTTTCCCAATCAATATGCGGACTGGGTTTTTGAAGGTGCAAATGTGGCGCGATTTCTTGGTGCTGCAATTGCAGGACTACCTTCATCAACCCAGCTATTCCCGCAGCCGCTTCTAAGTGTCCAATGTTGGTCTTCACCGAAGCAATAGTCAAGGGTTGATCCTGAGAGCGATAATTACCAAATACCTGAGCCAGTGCTCCTACTTCTATTGGATCTCCCAAAGAAGTACCTGTACCATGAGCCTCAATATAGCTGATTTGATTTGGTTGTACGCCTCCATTGGACAAGGCTTGGCGAATCACGGTTTGTTGTGATGGCCCATTAGGAGCAGTCAGACCACTACTGCGACCATCTTGGTTAACCGCACTGCCTCGAATCAAACCTAAAATCTGGTCTTTGTCTTGAATCGCATCTGATAGCCGCTTTAGGACAATCACCCCGCACCCCTCAGCACGTACATAGCCATCGGCGGAAGCATCAAAGGTTTTGCAATGACCGTCAGGTGCAAGCATTCGGGCTTTTGATAAATTAATCGTAACTTCTGGTGCAACTAGGAGATTAACACCACCAACCAGAGCTAAATTACATTCATGGTTGCGTAAACTGGCTAGAGCTAAATGAACTGCAACCAACGAAGAAGAACAAGCTGTATCCACTGCCAAGCTAGGCCCCGTTAAACCGAGAATATAAGACAACCGTCCGGCGGCGACACTATGATTATTACCTGTACCTTGATAAGCATCTATTTCTGTTGTTCTTCTGGTAGACAACCGTTGCAAATATTCATTACTAGAAATGCCGATGAACACACCTGTTTGACTACCAACTAGGGTATTGGGTTCGATCGCAGCATTTTCCAGAGCCTCCCAACTTACTTCCAATAGTAAACGTTGTTGCGGATCGAGCGAGAGAGCTTCTCTGGGCGAAATGCCAAAAAACTGTGCATCAAATTCCTCTAATTGATTGACAAACCCGCCATAGCGAGCATACATTTTTCCCGGAGCATCTGGATCTGGGTCATAGTAAGCGTTGATATCCCAGCGATTTGGAGGAACTTCGGAAATCGCATCTACGCCATTGCATAATAGTTCCCAGAAAGCTTCTGGAGAGTTAGCACCTCCCGGAAATCGGCAAGCCATACCGACAATAGCCAGCGGTTCTTTTTGGCTCTTTTCTATCGCATTAAACCCTGTTTTTATCCCGTTGAGTTCCCTGTTTTCATCAAGGGCGGTTTCAATGGAAAGGACATCTTTGGCGATATAATCAGCTAACAGTTTGACGCATGGATAATCAAAACTCAAAGTAGCGGGTAAAGAACAAGCAAAAGACTTTTGCAAACGGTTGCGTAATTCTACAGCCGTCAATGAATCCATCCCTAAGTCAAAAAATCCTTGTTCGAGTTCTGGTGTTGATAGTTTTCGACCCAATACTTGACTTACTTGCTCGGTTACGCGATCGATTACTAATTGGTAGCGATCGCCAATTTTAGTTGCTTCTAATTGGGCGCTAAACTCAGATTGTGGCACATTTTTCGCATAATTATCTATAAAATTAGCGAAAAATGGCGATACATTAGTTGAGCGGCTAATATATTTTGACCAATCCATAGCTAAGACTGTCACTTGAGCAGAAGATTGGTTTAATAATTGTTGGAGTACTGCCAATGCTTGTTTGGGAGCTATTGGATTAATACCCATTGTTTGCATTCGCTCTACTTCTCGACTATTCAATTGTGCTACCATCCCTACTTGTGACCAAGGGCCCCAGTTAATACTCAACCCTGGTAAATTTAATGACCTGCGATAATGAGCCAGAGTATCGAGAAAAGCATTAGCCGCTGCATAATTTGCTGTACCCGCATAACCAAGTATGGATGCAACCGAAGAAAACAACACAAAGAAGTCCAAAGCTAAGTCTTGGGTAAGGCGATGCAAATTCCAAGCGCCGCTGACCTTGGGTGCAAATACTTTAGCAAATAGTTGCCATTGGTGTTCTAATAGCAGTCGATCGTCAATTAAACCAGCCGCATGAATAATACCTTTGAGCGGTGGCATGGTGGTGTTAATTTGATTGAGTAAAGAGGCAACATCCGCTTCTACTGATATATCAGCTGCGATCGTTACCACCTGTGCTCCCATCTCTTCGAGTCGGTTGATGGTGGCTTTTGCTGTTTCCTTGGGACGGCTACGCCCTACTAATACTAGGTTTTTTGCTCCCTGCTCTACCAGCCATTGCGCTACGAATAATCCTACTCCTCCCAATCCGCCTGTAATCAGGTACGTGCGATCGGCTTTTACAGGTAGCGATCGTTTGACAATTTTCTGCTGTTGTGCTATTCGGTTTACATACCGTTTTCCACTGCGAAAAGCGATCTGATTTTCACTACTGGTTGACTGCTGGGAATAAATTTCTCCAAAGAGGTTCTGTACATTGCGATCGTCTTCTGGGTCTAAATCTATCAATTTACAGTTCAGTTCTGGATGCTCGTTGCTAATGACTCTTCCTAATCCCCATAAGGTTGATTGAGCTACTCCAGCTAGTTGAGTTCCTACATTTACTGGTTGCGCTCCTTTGGTTACTAGCCATAAAGAAGGCGGTTGCGAATAACCTTGTTTAGCTATTGATTGAATCAGGGATAAGACTCCACCGCATCCAATTTGTGAGGCTATTTCTAATTCTGCTCCGGTTAGGTCTTTGGCTTCAACTGCATTTAAACTCCAGAGATAAACTATTCCTTTAATGGGAATTTGGTTTTCCTGTAGTAGCCGTTTATAGTCTTGGGAATTACTTGGATTGATGGTGAATTCTTGTTTTGATATTTGTTTATATTCTGTTCCTGGGAAAACTAGAATACAGGTTTTGGCTGCCGAATGAGATAATTTACTTAATTCTTGACTAATTCCTTGATTATCAGCAAAAATTAGCCAGTTTTCTGGTTCGGTTTTGGTTTGTTTGCGCGAGTTTTGTTCTGTTCTTTCTTGCTCTTGCCATACTAATTCGTAGCACCATTTTTGATTTTCTAGTAAACCAAATTCATCTAGTTGATAGGGAGTTGCTGTACTTTCAATCCAATAACGTTCTCTTTGAAAGGGATAGTTGGGTAAAGTAACTTTCTTTCCGGGGTTGTCTCGGTGAAATCCTGCCCAATCTATTGTGGCTCCTGCTTCATATAATGAGGCTAAACTTGTTAGTAGCTGTTGCCATTCTGGAGTAGAAGATCGTACTGAAGCCAACCATAGTCCTGTGTTTTCTGGCAAACACTCTCGCCCCATTCCTAATAATATTGGTTTGGGTCCAATTTCGACAAATATTTCATATTCCAATTCCTGTAATGTGGCGATACTCTTGGCAAACTGCACTGGTTGAATAATATGATTTACCCAATATTGTGCTGTGGCGATGTTTTCTTCTGCTAGATTTCCGGTGACATTGGAAATTATCGGAATCTGGGGTTGATTGTAGGTGATGCTGTTGGCAAGAAGCTCAAATTCTGCCAACATTGGTTTCATTAATGGGGAATGGAAGGCGTGAGAAACTTGTAGTTGTTTGGTTTTGATTCCTTCTTTTGTCAGTTTCTCAACAATAGCTTTGATGTCTTTGCTGTTTCCTGAAATGACGATGCTGTGTGGGCTGTTGATGGCAGCAATGGCTACTGTATTACTATAATCAGCGATGATTGATTTAACTTTTTCGATCGTTGCCATCACGGAAACCATTTCGCCCCCAGAGGGCAATTGTTGCATTAATTTTCCGCGATGGGCAATCAGTTTTAGTGCTTCTTCTAAGCTAAATACTCCGGCGACACAAGCTGCTACATATTCACCAACGCTATGTCCCATGACTATATTTGGTGTGATTCCCCAAGATTTCCACAGTTGATATAGGGCGTATTCGATCGCAAATAATGCAGGTTGAGTATAGCAGGTTTGATTTAATATTTCTGCTTCAGTTTCCGGGGCATAAATTATGTCTAATAATGACTTTTCTAGATCGGTAAGCAGAATTTCATTGCACTGTTCTAAGGTTTGACGGAATAGTGGTTGGGTGTCGTAAAGTTGACGACCCATGTTGATGTATTGCGAACCTTGTCCGGTGAATAAAAAGGCTATTTTCGATGGTTTTTTATTGGGTTGATTTCGAGTTGTTAAATTAGTTAGTTGCTCGATTAATTGTTCTTTAGTTTCAGCTACCAACGCTAGACGATGATGAAAATGTTCCCTGCCTGTATTTGCTGTGTAGCAAATATCTGCTAAAGAAACTTCAGGATTTGATGTTAAATATTCTCGATAACGTTGTTGTAATTCTGTTAATGCTTGGTCATTCTTTGCTGAGAGGGTGAGTAAGTGATAAGGACGCTCCTCTGCTCCTCTGCTCCCCT
Source organism: Floridaenema aerugineum BLCC-F46 (assembly GCF_041929345.1). NCBI lineage: Bacteria > Bacillati > Cyanobacteriota > Cyanophyceae > Aerosakkonematales > Aerosakkonemataceae > Floridanema > Floridanema aerugineum. Next base: position 29,633 of record NZ_JBHFNQ010000193.1, on the reverse strand, counting down.
GCTCCTCTACTGGTGCTTCTTCTAAAATTACGTGAGCATTTGTGCCACCAATTCCTAAAGAGTTTACCCCTGCACGACGAGGATAACCGGAAGTTTGCCAATCCTGCAATTTAGTGTTGACGTAAAAGGGAGTATTGGGTAAATCTAGTTGCGGATTTGGTTGTTCAAAATGTAGGCTGGGGGGAATTTGTTTGTGGTAGAGTGAGAGAACTGTTTTGATAAATCCTGCGATTCCAGAGGCGATTTGCAAATGACCGATGTTGGTTTTTACTGAACCAATACCACAGAAGTTTTTTGCTTGGGTGCTGGCGCGAAATGCTTGAGTTAATCCTGTAATTTCAATGGGATCTCCCAGTGGGGTTCCGGTTCCGTGTGCTTCGACGTATCCGATGGTTTCGGGGTCAATTTGGGCCATTGAAATTGCTTGTGCCACCACAGATGTTTGCCCATCGCCATTGGGAGCCATGTAACCAACTTTTGATGCCCCATCGTTATTAATAGCTGAGCCTTTGATAACTGCATAGATGTGATCTCCATCTGCTAGTGCATCTTCTAATCGTTTCAATAGCACCATTCCGGCACCACTACCAAAGATAGTTCCCTGAGCACGGGCATCGAACGCCCGACAATGCCCGTCTGGAGTAACTATCATCCCCTCTTGATACAAATGTCCAACTTTTTGGGGTACATGAATTGAAACTCCACCTGCTAAAGCCATGTCACTTTCGCCACTCAGTAAGCTGGCACAAGCGATATGTACTGTTACTAAAGATGTTGAGCAAGCGGTTTGCACATTGACGCTAGGGCCTGTCAGGTTGAGTTTGTAAGAAATTCTGGTGGTGAGATAATCTTTATCATTGGCTACCATCATTTGCAATCCGCCCATTGAGTCCACTGTAGCGACTTGCAAGTTATCATTGATATCTAGCTGATGGCGGTTGGGATAAATATTATTTAATAAGTAGGTGTTCATGACGGCACCTGCATAAATGCCGATCGCACCATCATAATTAAAAGGATTATACCCAGCATCTTCTAAACTTTCCCAGGCACATTCGAGCAAAAGCCGTTGTTGCGGGTCAATTAATTCGGCTTCTCTGCTACTATACCCAAAAAAGTCTGCATCAAAGGTTTCTATGTCTGATAATATTGGTTTGGCTTTGACGTAGTTAGGATTTTTCACTAGTTTTGGATCTATCCCAGCGGCAATCACTTCTTCATCGCTGAAAAAGGAAATCGATTCTACGCTATTTGATAAGTTTTGCCAAAATTCATTAATGTTGTTAGCACCGGGAAAACGACAGGACATTCCAATTACGGCAATATCTGATTTACCTGCACTGTGTCGAGAACTGCGAACTTGAGCTCGTTTTTGACCTTGTTTTACTGAAGGTGATTCGGTTTGTCCTTGATTTAAGTATTTGGCTAAACTACTAATACTGGGATATTTAAACATATCCACAATTGATACTGGAATCTGAAAATTTTCCTGTAATTTACTTTGAACTTGTACCAAAAGTAAGGAATGTCCGCCTAGTTCAAAGAAGTTGTCATGAATACTGATTTCTGGTAAGTTTAAAATTTTTTGCCAAATTTTTGCTATTTGACTTTCAATTTCGTTTAGCGGTTGTCCTGGCTGGGTTTTTGCTTGGCTTAATTCGCCTTTTATCAGTTTTTCTCGGTCAATTATGCCGTTTTTAGTTAAGGGCATTTCTGGTAATTGTACCAGGTTGCAAGTTGTGGTTGTACCAAAGCGGTCTTTTATTACCCAATTAGATGTAATCTCTAGGGAAATGTTGTTTTTAGCAGTAAAATAACCTGTTATTTTCTCTAATGGGTAAGTGGATTCTACGTATTTACGAATATGTCGGTTGTTCGCGTCTAATCCTACGAAGAAATGCGTTTGATTATGGCGCAATCCTATTAGTAAGGAATACAATCCTTGTTGGGGAGTTATAGGGCAGTAACCTTTGGTTTGAGCTAACTTTCCTCTTTGAGAGTCTTGGTTAATTCCAATGCCATCCCAAAGACTCCAACTAAAACAATAGCTTTTTAAGCCTAGCTTTGTTCGTTGATAATGGGTAAAACTTTCTAAAAATTGATTGGCTGCGACAAATGCGCCGACTGTTGCACCGCCTAAGAAGCTGCTTACTGAAGAGAAGTTAATGAAAATTGCTTCGGGGTTTTCTTTGAGTAGTTGATTAAGTACCCAAGTTCCGTTTACTTTGGCTTTTAAGGCTGTTGACCAGGTTTGGGGGTTTTCTTCTGTGAGCGATCGCTCTTGATAACTCCCTGCTAAATGCAGTATACCATCGAGTTGACAATTCCACCGAGTTTTAGCTTGATCAATTATTTGTTGTAATCTCGGTAAATCACAAACATCGACTGTTTCGTAAGTGATTTCTCCTCCCAATTTCTCTAATTCTTGATAAGCGGCATTTTTTGGCGATGTTGCATTTGTAATGGGAGTTCTACCAATTAATAAAAGCTTGGTTTGATGAGTTTTAAGTAAATACTTAGCTATTTCTACTCCAACGCCGCCTAAGCCGCCGCTAATTAAATACATTCCTCCCGATTTAAAAGCAATTTTTTGGTGATTTTCGGGAGAAAATTCGACTTTTTCCAGTCGGGGAATCAATCTTTGTCCCTGGCGGTAAGCTACTTCGGTTTCTTTTGAGACAACCTGCATCTCTTGGATGAGGCGATCGATATTTCCTTCATCCTGTATACTAAAATCAACATGACGAGTCTGTAAATTGGGGATTTCTTGTTCAATTACTTTCAATAAGGCAACTATTGGTGATTTTTGATAGGCAACTTGGTCATTTACTGAGGTAAATTGGCTATAACTTGATGCTACTAATAACTGAATGTTTTGTTCGGTTTTTTGAGTTTTCGCTAAGGCTTTAGTCAAATAAAGTAAACTATACACCCCAGCGATTTGAGATTGTTCTAAGGATTCTAGGCTGGTAATTTCTTCAGGACGATTGTCGTAAGTCCACAAATGCAAAATTCGATTGATTTGCCAGTTTTGGTCAGTTAAAGTCGATAGTAATTGCTGATAATGTTCTGGGTTTTTTGGATTAATTTGATAGTGCTTTGAATCGATTTGTTTAAAGTCTGTTCCTGGTTTAATTCCTATATAAGAGTGACTTTGTTTTGCCAACTTTACAATCAAAGATTCTCCTAATCCCAAGTCATCTAAGAATATTAAAATATTGCTGGGATTGATTGCATTTATAAGATTTGTTGACTGTTTTGGTCGCCAAGTTCGACGATAAAACCAATCAGGTAGTAAATTGGTATTTTCTAAATTAATCCCTAGTTGTTGAATTATACTATCAAATTCCCCGGCGGCAAAGCGTTTGGTTAATTGCGATCGCTGAATCTTGCCAATATCTGTTTTGGGAATTGCTTCTTTGGTTACAGGAATAATATAATTCGGATTCACGCCAACATTTTTAACAACTGCGCCCCGAATTTTTTTTATTAGGTCTTTTAGTTTAGCTTGGTCAGAGATAGAGGAATTAAAAAATATGGCTAATCGATCGGCGTTATTTCCCGCAATTTGCACGGCACAAGCGGCTGTATAGGAAGTTTCTACTCCCTCAACTTCTTCAACAACTGATTCTATTTCATGACTATAATAATTGATTCCATTAATAATAATATCGTCTTTATCTCTGCCTGTTAAGATAATTTTCCCTGATTTTATATAGCCCAGATCTCCGGTATTAAACCACCCATCGTCGGTAAATGCTTCTTGATTACGCTGGGGATTTTCATAATATCCAGAAGTTACGGAAAGTCCTTTGACTTGGAATTTTCCAATTACTCCTTCTGGGACTATTTGATTATTTTCATCTGCAATTCTAATTGATGCTCCGGGAATTGGTAAACCCAGTTCTACAAATGACATTTCATCTGATGAATTTTCTAGAGTAAATCCTTCAGACCAAGTTATTCCTGAACAAGTTTCTGACATTCCAAATGCTGGACGAATGGCATTATATGGTAGACCATAAGGCAGGAATAGTTTAAGAAAATTGCGTGCTGTTTTGGGGACTATTTGCTCTCCGGCGTTGACTAGAAATCTCATGGAGGATAAGTCCCAAGATTTCTGATTTATCTGTGTGGCTCGGTCGTTGAGTAAGGAGAAGGCAAAGTTTGGTGCCCAGGAAATTGAGGCTTTGTGCTGTTGAATTAATTCTAACCAGCGCAGGGGATTTTGCAGGATATATTCTGTTGGTGCATGGATTTGTTTACATCCTAAGTCTACTGCCATTAGTCCTAAAAATACGATCGCGCCAACGTGCTCTAATGGCATCCAGTTCAACACTGTATCTTGATGGTCAAATTTGTTCATTTGGGCGGTGCCAGCGGTCATGCTTAACAGACTGCGATGATTTTGCATGACGGCTTTTGGCGTGCCTGTGCTTCCTGATGTTAGTAATAGTAGTGCTAGGTCTTCTGGCTGGCTCTGATAAATATTACTATCTGGTTCGTTTTGGCGTAAGTTATCTACTGTCTCAATTTGAAATTTTTCTTCTATATTTAATAGTGCTGGCAAGGCGCTAATGTTTTGGGCTAATCTGGCGCTTGTTAGAATTAGGGGTTGCTTTAACATCTGCCACCCATTGTGCAGTTTAGCGACAGCGCTGTTAATTTGTTCGTAGGTGGGAGAAATAGAAATTGGTACTGGTATAAATCCGCCTAGTATACAGCCCCAAAAGGCAGGAATAAAGTCTTGACTTCCATCAATTTGAAATATTATTTTATCTTGTGGTTTAACTCCTAATTTTCTTAATCCTGCTAATATCTTTTGTGCGTCTAATAGTAATTCTTTATAAGTTTGAATAGTCTCTGAACCATTGGAATTAATATAAATTAGCTGTTTTTCGGGCCATTGAGCGGCGGTTTTTTCTAAAGCTTGTGATAGTGTTGTTGAGGCGTTCTTTTCTCGCTTGAGTTCTCCTCCATGACTGATTGATGGTTGGCTATTGCTAGATTTAGTTGTCTGGTCAATTCGGGTTGGGGTTTGTTGAGTTGTAACATTTTTCCAGGTAGGAAGTATGTCTGATAGTCGCAGTGTTTCTTGGGTTTTGATTTGGGCTTGTCTTACTACTGCTACTTGCTCAACTTCTGGTATGGTCTGGATTTTTTCTTTCCATCTTTCTTCTAATTCATTGTCTGTTATTTCTAGCTGATTCAGGATGTTTCGATCTATCTGTCCTGATGGGGTTAATGGTATGGATGAGATGGGGACGATCGCTTTTGGTATCTCTTCTTTTGCCAATTTTGCTTCTATATGCGATAACAATAGTTCCCTGGTAAATCTGACTGTTGGAACTACATAAGCTACTAATTCAGCTGGGCTGTTTTCTGTTTTTCGCTCTAGCACTACACAATCTTCTACTATCTCACTCGATTGAATTGCTAGGGCTACTTCTTGATTTTTCATTTTTCCCTGACTTCCATTAGCAAAACACTGACTATAATTATCTAACTGCATTAGCTTCTAAATTTTCCTTAAATTTTATGAAGAATTAATCTGCTTTACCGCAGTTCGACAATTGAACACTATTAATCATCAGAAATTAGGTAGCTTTGTCACTAATTTCCGACAACCTTTTTGGTAATTTTTATCTGCTACCAGGGTTTTAAAACTCCGATGATTTATTGGCAGCACCAAAAAATTACCGGGAAATCAACCCAGGTTATACCAGATTATATCAACAGTGTTTCAATGAGATTAAGTTACGGCTTTGATATCCGTAACCTTGACTATTTTGGGGCCATAAAATTTTTCCTATGCCAAAGGGTTTGTGATTTTTTTCTTGTGGATCGGTTTAGCGAGTTAGTCAATACAGGTGAGAAGAATTACAGTTTTGTGGGACATAATATTTCTCCAGGGCTAACTGTTTTGTCAATTTTGATTCTCGCTCAATTTAGTGAATTAGTCAATACAGTTTAAAATAATTACATTTTTTGGGGCCAGTTTTTGTAATAAATGTCTATTAATTTTTGTCCGGTTCTCTGCATTACTTTCTGTAGTAACTAGCTGACTCTGCTTTATTAAGGAAAAGCATTACTAGTCCTTAGATAGATGATTTGTATTGTCAGGTGATGTTGCTTGAGAATTTGGACAAATTTTTTAGTAACAGAGGCTAAAGTCTCATCCATTTCAATACTTTCGGGTCTTTATTATAGTAGTAGGTCACGCCATCTTTAGTTGTCACGGTTTTACGTTGGCTGGCCATACTTCTAATGCTACTGAGTTGATAATCTGTTAATTGCTGCATTTCCTTATGGGATAACCCGACGGTTGCTCCGGGTGCGGCGGAAATTTCTACATCTTGAGAAGGAGTCTCAGGAGGATTTTCTGGGCTAAGTTGTGGGGAGATTTCTAGAATGTTTTGTTCAGGAGTCTCAGGAGGATTTTCTGGGCTAATTACTGAGATTTCTATGATGTTTTGGTCAGTCATCGCCGGGGGATTATCGATTGTGTTTGGAGGATTTTCTTCTTGATGATTGACGATCGCTTTTTGCCGCTGATAATCGGACATAGAGACGAGTCGCCATTTAGAATTCTCTGTTAATTCCAATACCCATTGATGATAATTAAACAGGCTTTCTCGATGTCCTACACTGATAAAAGTTGCCTGAGTTTGTTGTAATTGTTCATATAAATGTCCTTCATTTTTCAAATCCAAAGCACTAGTGGCTTCATCTAATATGGTGAAACGGGGACGACTCACTACCAATCGTGCAAAAGCAAGGCGTTGTTGTTCGCCCAAAGATAAGATATTTTCCCAAGGAACTTCTTTATCAAAACCTTCGATTCGTGGCAGTAAATTTTGCAAATTAACTTGTTGTAAAACTGCTTCTAGTTCTCGATCGCTCATTTCCCGAGTAGTATGAGGATAAAGTAACTGTTCGCGCAAAGTTCCCAAAATAATATAGGGACGTTGCGGTAAAAATAACATATCTTCTAGAGGAGGTCTGACTAACCGACCAGTTCCAGCATTCCACAGACCTGCGATCGCACGCAACAAAGAACTTTTCCCTCGTCCACTAGGCCCAACAATTAATAAACCTTCTCCTGGATGCACCGTGAGTGATAGCTTTTCCACGATCACCTCTTCGTAGTCAGGCGTTTCTAAGGTGACATTCTCAAAAGCCAAACGGTTATCTTCAATTGTTTTAATAGTACTGACATTCTCAGGCTGTTTAATCACAGATTCCAACGCACCCGAAAACTCAGATAAACGATCGATATAACTGGTAAGTCTTCCTGAAGTACCAAATTCGGCAATTAATTCTGCCATAGCACTTGAAAAAGAACCGCAAGCTATACTAGCCTGACTAATTTCGCCAAAATCAATTTCACCTTTTAGGTATAATGACCCGAATATGATCAGGGGAAAGATTTGGAGAACTGCTTGATATCCTCTGTTGAAAAAATCCTGATTTCTCTCCCAATTAATTTTGCGTTGAGTAGTTTGAAGAATATTCTTAAATCTTCGCATTACTATATTTAATTCTTTGTCTTCTCCCTGAAAAAAAGCTATTGACTCTGCATGATTACGAATATGAGTTAGGCTGTAAGTATAGTCTGCTTCAAATCCAATTTGGTCTTTATTAATATTATTCAATTCTTGAGTCAAGTAAAGAGCAATTAAATTGCCTATTACAGTATAAATAACCACTATAACTGCCACCCATCGGGAAAGCGACCAAAGAATTACTAGAAAAACGGACATTTCCAGTACTTTTTCTAGGAAAACAGCCGAAAAGCTGAGAGCATTCTTTGTCAGGGGTGAGAGTTCTTGGGATATCCTTTGATCTGGATTATCAATATCGGATTTAAAGTTGATTTTATAATAAGCACGGTTGCTCAAATATTTTTCTAAAATATGATTATTTAACCATTGATACCAATCAAGAGCGATTTGTTTTCTAACAAATTTAGAAAATCCTACTAATAAAGTTGTGCCGACTAGAACAGCAACGTAAAGCCATAACGAATCAACAAATTTATTAACATCTTTATCTTTAATAATGACATCTATTAAATAGCGATAAACGAAGGAATTAAAAGCATTTATACCCACAAGCATGGCGATTAATAATATTAGGAGAATCAGCATTGCCCAGGAACTCATTACGGCTGAGAATGCTCTTCCTCCCGGCTGTGTTGGATACCAGTAAGGTGCTAATATTGCTCTAACATTCTGCCAAAATCCTGTAGAACTTTGTGTAGAATTACTCGTTGAATTTTTATCAATAGAGATTGTAGATTGCATATCTTTAGTTCAAATTTAGAGGAGGGAAATTGAAATTAAGAATTCAGCAGGTTGACTGGGAAAATTTCTTTGCTGAATCCTTAAGATTGATTAATCAAATATACCATTTTTCCATAACTCTACAACCTCATAAGCTGTAAAATACCGTTCTTGTTCGGTAGCAAGAGATTTAATTTTTGAGCGCATTTTTTCGTATTTGTCTCTCGGTTGGGGATTTTGTAGTTGCTTTTCAAATAGATATTGGAAATTACTAACTCCACTCCATTTGCCAAAGACAACTTCGATCGTATTATACGGGAATACCGCATAACTCTTAGGATCGGAAAATAAAGAATTTACATGGATACCTGATTCATGGCGTTGAGTACTCTGAGAATAAGGAGGAGCAGGACGAACCCCCAATTTTTCAATATAATCAGTCACAGTGGCAATAGCATCATAGTTAATTCCCTCAACTTCCATACCAAAGCGAATTCGCAACCCATTTAACACCTGCTCTAAGGCAACATTTCCCGCTCGCTCTCCTAAACCGCAAAATGTCCCTGAGACTAAAGTGGCTCCTGCCATGAGAGACTGGAGAGTATTTTCCAAAGCCATGCCCATATCATTGTGATAATGTACCCCCAATGCAACGCCGGGAGCAGATTGAAGCAGATCGTTAATCCAGATATAGCTTTTTTCTGGATTCAAAATACCAACTGTATCACAAAGCAAAAAGTTTTCGGTATAGGGACTAAAAGAGCGAATACATTGCACTAAATAGTCAAAATCGGCTCTAGAAGCATCCTCAACAGCAAAGTCTACTCTGAGTCCAGCAATTCTGGAAGCATAGTGCAAGTTTTCCACAGTTAAATTAATAGCATTTTGGCGGATTTTATTAATTATTTTTGTTGGGATATTATCATCAATGGTTTTGCCTTTAAATTCGCTCATGAGGCGAACTTGGGGGTCTCGCAGAAACAGTAGTCGATCGGAAAGCCCCAGAAACAAAATAATCCGTTTAACACCGTAGTTTTTGGCTTTATCAATATACTCCTTTCCCATCATTGTAGAAGCAGTGATCAGAGCGGACCATCCATCTATGACTAATGATTTAACTAACTCTTCTTCTTGTTGACAAACAGCAGGCATAATGGCTAGTCCATGAACTCCTGTTTGACGAATCAGATGGGCAAGTTTATGTTTGGTTGGATAAGAGAAGAAAATTCCAGCTTGTTGTTCTCCATCCCGCAGGGTTTCATCATAAATTTTGAGCGAAACAGTTTCCATAATTCCTCTGGTCAAACTAGTTTATTGCTGTTGGTAATTTGTCATTAAAAAAGCCTTTTTAAAGGACTAAAGTCCTGACTACAAACCTTTTTATAGGTTAAGACATCAGGCGATGTAATTTAGTCGCTAATATTTTTACGTTTGGTTCATAAAACATTCTCCCATGATTTCCCGGTACATTTATCACCTTGACAGGGTTTTGAGTGTATGCTTGCCATCCCCAATCCGGTAAATTGTAATGGGAAATAGCTTGCAACTCTTGTAAAACAATTTCATGAACTTCTTGAACCCGAAATAAAACAATGGGGGCAGAAATTGAATGATTAGGACGATAATTTGCGTAATTGAGTGTTAGCTGTTTCATCACTTTCATATTGGTTTTGAGTAAATCCAGGCTGGAATGTTCCGGGAGAATATTATGCCGATATAAATACTCTGCTGCCAGATTCCAACAAGCTTGGTCGTCGGTTTGAGCAAGTAAATCGGCGTATTTCAGTCCTAAATCAACTTGCTTTAAGGCTTCAATTCTTTGAATTAATTGCCAAATCCAATCAATTTCTTTTCTAGCAATGAAATAGTCAGGGTACGCAACTAATCCAGCGTCAAAGATAGCTAGTAAATCTAGCTTTTCGCCTTGTTTTTCTAGTTGGGAAGCCATTTCAAAAGCCACAGCACAACCTGAAGAATATCCGGCTAGGATATATGGGCTTTTGGGTTGCTGTTGACGTAATAAATCAATTAGTTGAGTTGCATGATCTTCTACTGATTTCGGAAGTGGGCTAAGTCCATCTCTTCCTGGTGTTTCGAGTCCGTAAACGGGGCGTTCAGTTCCTAATTTGATTGCTAAATCTCGAAAATAGAAACTATGTCCGTTGGCACCGGGAAGACAAAATAGAGGGGTGGCTGTTCCTAAAGGTTGAAGTAATAGTAAATCGGGGTGTGCTTGCGGCACTTCAGTATTACCAAGTTCTGGTGCTAGTTGAGCAATTGTCGGATTTTGAAATAAAGTGTTCAAAGAAAGTTGTTGCTCAAAAATTTGTTGAATATTGTTGAGCAATTTCATGGCTAATAAAGAGTGACCGCCTAAGTCGAAAAAGTTGTCATGAATGCCAATTTCTTGGCGATCGAGTACAGTAGACCAAATCTGTGCTAATTGTTTTTCAATATCATTGCGTGGGGCTATATATCCGCCTGCAACAGAAATATTGGGAATTGGTAAGGCTTGGCGATCGACTTTGCCATTAGGAGTTAAAGGCAATTCATCAAGCACAATGATTTGAGCAGGTATCATGTAATCGGGTAGACGGGATTTGAGGTAATTTTTTAATCCAGTTGTTGAATCATTGTTAATTACGGTTATATATGCAATTAAACTCTGGTTTTTTTCAGTTTTATATACAGTTACAACTGCTTCTTTAACTGAGGAATGTTGTAACAAAGTTGCTTCTATTTCCCCGATTTCAATCCGAAAACCTCTAAGTTTAATTTGGTCGTCAATGCGTCCTAAATATTCCAGATTTCCCTCATAATTCCATCTGGCTAAGTCGCCAGTTTTGTAAATTCGCTCAGTTTTACCAAACAAATAAACTTCAATAAATTTTTCTTTGGTTAAGTCGGGACGATGCAAATAACCTCTAGCTAAACCTACTCCGGCAATACACAATTCTCCTGGAATTCCTGGAGGTAATGGTTGATTTTGGGCATCTAAAATATAAATGCGGGCATTGGGAAAAGGTTTACCAATTGGCGGTTTTTTGCCATTAGGTTGACAAGAAGCAGCTACCAAACAAATCGTAGTTTCCGTTGGCCCATAACCATTCCAAAACTGTCGCCCAGGTGCCCATTTTGTGACTAATTCAGCTGAACAAGCTTCTCCGCCGACTACGATAGTTTGCAAATTGGGTAAAGCATCTGGGGGTAATACAGATAACATTGAAGGGGGGATAACTATATGAGAAATTTTGGCTGTTGCTAATAAGTTTACTAAGCTTTGAGTGTTTAATAAAGTTGATTTTTTGCTCAGATACAAACAAGCTCCCACTACCAAAGTAGGGGCAATTTCAGCCATAGCCATGTCAAAACTAAAAGAAGCTAGTTGCAGGTAACGGTTGTGGGGTTTAACTTGAAAAGTTTGTAGCCATGCTAAAACAAAATTAGTCAATCCTCGATGCTCAATCATTACTCCTTTGGGTTTTCCGGTGGAACCAGAAGTATAAATTAGACATACTAAGTTTTCTGGTTTAGTTTGAAGTGGAAGATTTTCTGTTGATTCGCCATCAAATTTTTCTGAGTCTAAGCAAATAAGTTTACAGGAGCTTTTTAAGGGTAATTTATCTTGGATAAAGCTTTGAGTTAGTAATATTGATGCACCCGAATCTTCGAGCATAAATTGAATGCGTTCTGGCGGGTAATAGGGGTCGATCGGCAAATAAGCACCACCTGCTTTTAGAATAGCCAATATACCAATAATCATCTCGAAAGAACGTTCAACGCAGATACCAATAAAAGTGTCGGGTTGAATTTGGTGATTTTGAATTAGGTAATGAGCTACTTGGTTGGCTTTTTGATTGAGTTGTTGATAAGTTAGGTTTTGGGATTCAAATACTAAAGCGATTTGATGAGGGTTTTTAGTAACTTGTTGTTCAAATAGGTCTACAAATGTTTGATTGAGGGGATAGTCGGTTTGAGTTTGATTCCAGCTTTGTAGTTGGAGAAGTTCGGATGGTGTGATTAAAGGTAGTGTTTTTATTGGTTGGTTGGGGCGATCGACAATTCCCTGAAGCAGAACTGTAAAATGTTGGGTCATTCTTTGGATTGTGCTACTCTCAAAAAGGTCGGTAGCATATTCCCAAACACAATTTAATTGATGATCGGATTCGATCGCCATCAATGCTAAATCAAACTTAGCAAATGGACAGGTTAAATCGAACCATTCAATTTCTAAATCTGGCAAATTTAGGTCGGTATTTTCATTATTTTCTAGGATAAACATCACCTGAAATAATGGATTATGACTCATACTCCGTTCTGGTTGTAACTTTTCTACCAGAAACTCAAAGGGAATGTCTTGATGAGCATAAGCATCTAAACAATTTTGGCGAGTTTGTTGGAGGAATTCGATAAAAGTTTGCTCAGGGTTTATTTGATTTCGCAACACTAATGTATTGACAAAAAAGCCGATTAATGATTCTGTTTGGCTATGGGTGCGGTTAGCAATAGGAGAACCAATACAAAGATCGTTTTGGCGACTATAACGAGAAAGTAAAATACTAAAAGCCGCCAATAAAATCATAAACAAGCTAACTCCTTGTTGTTGACTCAAGGTTTTAATGGCAGCGGTTAATTCAGGAGTTAGAGAGTATGAATAGCGTTTTCCTTGGTAATTTTGTAATGCTGGACGGGGATAATCAGTAGGTAATTCCAGTAAAGGTGGAGCATGATTAAGTTGCTGTTTCCAGTAGTTAATTTGGGTTTCTAATACTTCTCCTTGTAACCAGTTTCTTTGCCAGGTTGCGTAGTCGCTATATTGAATCGGTAGGGGGGGAAGATTTGGGGTTTGATTTTGGGCAAAGGCGGTATAAACTTGGCGTAATTCTTTAATAAATACCCCGATTGACCAACCATCAGTGATAATATGGTGCATATTAATTAGCAACACATATTTCTGTTCTTTTAGTTGTAACAATATGGCTTTAAATAAAGGGTCTGTATTTAAGCTAAATGGTTCTTGAACATAGTTATTAATTAAATGCTCGACGTTTGGGGACTGGGGATGTTCATCCAGGTTTTGCCAGTCTATTATTTTTAGAATTTCGATTTCGTCTAAGTTTTGGATTACAATTTGAGGTTGTCCCGCTATTGTGGGAAAGTACATCCTTAGACTGGTATGACGGTTAAGGAGATAAGCGAAACTAGAACGTAGGGCATTAATATTGAGGTTGCCTTTTAATTGTAGAGCGATCGGCATATTGTAACTAGCCGATCGCCCTTGAAGTTGTGCTAACAGCCAGAGACGTTGTTGAGCAAATGAAAGAAGTTTTGGTGCGTCATCTGGTAATTTAGGAATTTCTTCTGCCATCATACTTTTGGCTTTGGCAGTATTTAAGAATGCTAATATATCTGCTTTGTTGTTTTGAATTTCCTGCTTAAGCTCAGAGGTGAGGGCGTTTTTACTAGTACGAATTCGTAGCTTATCATCTTCAGCCCAAATTTTGCAGCCCAAGTTCTGCAAACGCAGCATTAAAGAAACTACTGGCTCTTTTTGTGTCATAGTTCAATTTCCTCTTCATCTGAGTTTAAAGGTTCCATATCTGTGGAGGAGGAATTAATCCATAAGCAGGTATCAATATAATTTGCTAATTCATTTAGTGTTGGTGATTCAAACAGTTTTCGCAAGGGGATTTCTACTTTGAATTGATCGCGGATGCGGGAACATAATTGAGTGCCTAATAAAGAATGTCCTCCTAGTTTGAAGAAGTTATCTTGACGGGCAATTATTTCATATTTTAGTAGCTTTGCCCAAATTTGGGCAAGCAATTTTTCGGTTGATGTAACTGGTAGTTCAATGTTTGTTGCTGTAAATGTTGTGCCTGGTTTTGGTAATGCTTTGCGATCGACTTTTCCATTTGGGGTGAGTGGCAGTTTTTCTAAACCAATGAAATGGCTAGGAATCATATATTCGGGGAGAGTTTTGCCTAGAAAATCTCGCCATTCATCTAATAATCCTGGCTCAATTTCAGTGGTGCGATATTGTAAAGGTTGATTGGCGTAATGTTGCCAAGGTTTCAACCGGAAATTATGCTTTTGAGTGAATCTTGGTATGGTAGTTTTTTCCGGTTTGTTCCTTTGAAAAACTACATCGTAGCTAGCAAAATCTGTGGAGTTGTATTGGACAAAAAGTGTATAAGATAAATCTCTTATTAGACTTCGGAATGCTTCAGGTTCTATGCCTAATTTGGCTTGGGAAACTGCGGTTTTTAAGTCGGAAACATTGCCATCTAATTGGGCAATTTGTTCTAAAAGTAACATTTCTTTGGTTAACCGAGCATTGGGAATATTTTTAATGCCTAGCAAATCTGGTTGTTGTGTTGTGAGGATTTGCTCGATTTTTTCCGGGTTCAATTCTTCAGTTTCCCAATCTAACCATTCTGGTGTCGCAATGGAATTATTTATCCGATCTAAGTGTAAAACAACATCATAGCGGAAACGGCTCATTTCTGTGTGAGCATAACCACGTTTTAATTGAATTTGGACTTGACTAATGCGAGGAAATTTTTGTTTTAGGGCGATAAAGAAATCGGGATCGATTAGTAATTCGCCTTCGTTGTTTAGGCTTTTCTGAATCCGTTGGTGTAACTCTTTAATTGATAAGTCATCTTCGGCGCGATCGAACTCTACTGCTGTGTGGAAAGCTGATAATAAATGAAGGTTTCGTATATCTCCAATAAAGATTGATCCTTGATTGTTTACAGCTTTTATTGCCCCTTCCAACACAGATAAAAAGTAATCTAATGTGGGGAAATATTGGATAACGGAATTTACAATTACCAAGTCATAAGCATTTTTTTCTATGCCGTCAAACTGGTTAGCGGCGCTGGTTTTTAAGGTAACTTTTTCCTGAAGAGATTGCTGTTTGAGATGTTGTTCAATATACTGCAATGCTTCCGGCGAAAAATCTGTACCGAAATAATGTTGACAATGGGGCGCAATTTTAAATAATAACATTCCCGTTCCACAACCTATTTCCCAAACTCGATTGGGTTTAAGTTCTAGAATTTGCTCAACTATTGTATCTCGCCATTCTTGCATTGCTGCTTTGGGATAAGGTTCTCCGGTGTAGCGATCGTTCCAACCCGCTAAATTAAGAGTGGGATCTTCTGGGGAATTGGAGTTAAGATAAGCATCGGTAAATACTTGTTGCCAAAGTTCTACTTGTTTATTTTGCCGGTCGTCATTTTCTGTTGATTTGGGAACAATATATGCTACTAAACGTCGATCAAACTCGCTGTCTTCTCTGACAATAACGACTGCTTCTTTAATTGTGGGATGTTTGATTAATGATGTTTCAATTTCCCCTAATTCAATGCGAAAACCACGCAGTTTGATTTGACGATCGATGCGACCTAAATATTGTAAATTGCCATCAGGTAGCCAACGGGCTAAATCTCCTGTTTTATAGATTCGTTCAGTTTGGTTAAATAAGTTGAGGTTAATGAATTTTTCGGCAGTAAGTTCGGGGCGATTTAAATAACCTTGGGCTAATCCTGCACCTGCGATCGCTAATTCTCCAGGTATGCTAGGGGGAAGGGGTTGATTGTGTTTATCGAGAATGTAAATGCGGGTGTTGGCGATCGCTTTTCCGATCGTTGGTTCATGTTGGGCATTTTTAACAACTTTCGTAAAAGTCGAGTAAGTTGTGTCTTCAGAAGGGCCATAAAGGTTATAAATTTCTGTTACTGATGTCGCTTGATATAAAGCTTGTACCAAACTATTTTTTAATGGTTCTCCTGCTAAATTGATCGCTTTTACACTGGCGGGAATTGCGTTCATATTCAACAATTCCGCTGCTGCACTGGGAACTGTATTAATCAAGGTAATTGGCACAATACTTTTTTGGGCTTGCTCAATGTAAAGTGCATTTTCTACTACTATTACGCTACCGCCTTGAGTCAGGGGAACGAAAATTTCAAAGATTGAAAGGTCGAAACAAATTGAGGTTGATGCTAAAACACCTGTAAGTTGTTCGGCGCTGAAAATTGTGTGTGCCCATTTGAGCAAAACTACTGGACTATAATGAGCAATGGCAACGCCTTTAGGTCGTCCTGTGGAACCAGAAGTGTAAATTATATAAGCTAAATCATTAGGTTTACTTTGGGGAATTGGGTTTTTTGTTGGCTGATTTGTCCATGTTTCTTGTTCCAAAAAGATCATTTGATAGTGGTTTGTCAGTTTTTCTAAGGGCAGTTGTTTTTTAATATTGCTGGTTGTTAGTAATAGAGAAGCATTACTATCTTCGAGCATTAATTGAATGCGTTCTTGGGGATAATTGGGATCGATCGCTACATAAGCCCCACCAGCTTTGAGAATTGCAAATATGCCGATGAGCATGGAGAGCGATCGCTCAACACAAATCGCTATCAATGGATTATCAGGCAATTTTTGCTCTTTTTTTAGTGACAACAAATGATAGGCTAACTGATTAGCTTTTTGGTTTAATTCTTGATAGCTTAAACTCTGGTTTTCAAATACTACGGCTATTTTATCAGGGGTTTTCGCTACCTGTTGTTCAAACAAAGTTACTAATGTTTGGTCTTGAGGATAATTAATGTCGGTTTGATTCCAAAGTTGCAGTTGTTGGATTTCTGCGGTTGTAATTAAAGGTAGCGTGCTGATTGGTTTTTGGGGATTTTGGGTAATTGCTTCTAGCAAGATTTCAAAGTGTCCCGCCATGCGTTGAATTGTTTCTGGCGCAAATAAGTCTGTAGCATATTCCCACATACAATGTAGTCGCTCATCTATTTCGCACAGATCCAAGGTTAAGTCAAATTTAGCAAATGGATAAATTTGATCTAAGTATTTAACATCAAGTTCGGGTAAATCCACATTTGTCCCCGCACTTTCCGTATTTTGCAATACAATCATCACCTGGAACAAAGGGTTATAGCTGAGACTGCGTTCTGGGTGCAATTGTTCTACCAGGTGTTCAAAGGGAATATCTTGATGGGAGTATGCTTCTAAACAAGTTTGGCGGGTTTGTTGCAGTAATTCAATAAAGCTTTGCTCTGGTTTAATTTGGCTTCGCAGGACTAATGTATTCACAAAAAAGCCGATTAACCCTTCAGTATAGCTATGGGTGCGGTTGGCGATCGCAGAACCAACACATAAATCTTCTTGACGGCTATAACGCGATAATAAAATGTTAAAAGCCGCCAACAAAGTCATAAACAAACTAACTCCCTGTTTTTGACTCACAAGTTTGAGTTTTTCAGTCAACTCGCTACTCAAACTATGTTCCTCGCGTCCACCTTGGTAACTTTGTTGCGCTGGACGTGGATAATCTGTAGGTAAATCGAGTAATTGAGGCGCATCTTTTAGCTGTTGTTGCCAATAGTTTTCTTGAGTTTCTAAAATTTCTCCTTGTAGCCAACTGCGCTGCCAAGCTGCATAATCTGTATATTGAATTGGCAATGGTGAGAGATGCGGAACTTTCCCCGATGCAAAAGCAGAATAAGCTTGTTCCCATTCCCGTTTAAATACTCCCATTGACCAACCATCACTAATAATATGGTGCATATTGATCAGGAGTACATTTTTATGTTGGCTTAGTTGCAGTAATTTGGCTTTAAATAATGGGCCTTTGTTTAAATCAAAGGGTTCTGCTGCATGAGTATTTGCTAGGTTTTGGACGGTTTCGGCTTGAATTTGGGGAGGGAGTTGTTGTAGATTGGCGATCGCTAAAACTTCTACATCTTCTGGATTTTTAATAACTACTTGCGCCTCTCCTGCAACTGCTGGAAAACAAGTGCGGAGAATTTCATGGCGTTTAATCAAATAAGCAAAACTGGCACGCAAAGCTTCAATATTTAACTTGCCATTTAGTTGCCAAGCTGATGACATATTGTAGTTAGCCCAAGTTCCTGCACCTTCCAATTGTGCTAAAAACCAAAGTCTTAATTGAGCAAAAGAAAGGGTTTTAGGCGCGTTTTCTGGTTGGGGTGTAATACTTGGTAAAGCGACACTGGAAGCAGCTTTATCAATTTCTCTTGCTAACTCAAATAAAATGCTATGTTCAAATACCTTGCGGACAGATATTTCTACTCCAAAACTATCACGAATCCGGGCAATTAATTGGGTGGCTAATAGAGAATGTCCCCCAAGTTCAAAGAAGTTGTCTCGCCGACTAACATAATGTACGGGCGGGTTTTGTTTTAATTCTTTTGTGGCGATTACAGAAGTGTCTGCTAAACCCGCCCCTACTTTTAAAAGAGCTTGCCATAAAGTAGCCAGTAGTTCTTCTGTGGGAGTTACTGGCAGTTCTAAATTAGTTGTGGTGTATGTATTTGGTGTTGGGAGGGATTTGCGATCGAGCTTACCATTAGGAGTAATTGGTAACTTATCCAATACCATAATCTGCGCTGGAACCATATAATTTGGCAGCAGCGTTTTCAAGTATTCCTTTAGTTGATTACCTAAATTGCTGGATTTCTCCGCTGCTGTAATATATGCCACTAACCGAGTATTACTATCAGTTTCATTGAGGATAACAACAGCTTCTTTAACCGATTGGTGTTGCAATAATAGCGATTCAATTTCGCCAAGTTCAACTCGAAAACCTCTGAGTTTAATTTGCTCGTCAATGCGTCCTAAATATTCGAGCTTTCCCTCGTAATTCCATCTAGCTAAGTCGCCAGTTTTGTAAATTCGCTGTGTTTTACCAAACAATTCAACTTCAATAAATTTTTGATTGGTTAAGTCAGGACGATGCAAATAACCCCTGGCTAAACCTACTCCTGCAATACATAATTCCCCTGGAATTCCCGGAGGTAAAGGTTTATTTTGGGCATCTAAAATGTAGATTCGGTTATTAGCTATTGGTTTACCAATGTCGGGTTTTTTCCCATTCGGTTCGCATTCGGCTATACTCACTGTAACCGTTGATTCTGTTGGCCCATAGCAATTGAAAAAATGTCGTTCTTTTGCCCATTTTGTTACTATTTCTGCTGGACAAACTTCGCCACCAACAATTATATATTGCAAGTCTGGTAATGGAGTTTGAGGTAATAAAGATAAGGCGGAAGGAGGTAGGGCTAAATGAGAAATTTTGCGATCGCGCAACAAATCAACCAAACTTTGACTAGGTAACAAAGCCTCTTGTTTAGCTAAGTACAAACTCGCGCCTGCTCCCAAAGCTGTAGCAATTTCACCAATAGATAAATCGAAACTAAAAGAACCAAATTGCAGCCAACGAGTTTCTGGTTGAATTTGAAAAGTTTCCCCCCAAGTTAAGGTTAAATTCACTAAGGCGCGATGTTCAATCATCACACCTTTGGGTTGTCCTGTGGAACCAGATGTATAAATTAGATATGCTAAATTTTCCGGTTTAGTTTGAGGTGGAGGATTTTCTGTTGATTCACAATTAAAGGTTTCTGACTCTAAACAAATAGCTTGACAAGGGGTTTTTAATGGTAATTTCTCTTGAATATAACTTTGGGTTAGCAATACTGATGTTCCCGAATCTTCGAGCATGAATTGAATCCGCTCTTGGGGATAGTTGGGGTCAATTGGTACATAAGCACAACCTGCTTTTAAGATAGCCAATATACCAATTACCATCTCGAAAGAACGTTCTACACAAATGGCAATTAAAGCATCTGATTTAATGTGATGATTATGAATTAAATAATGAGCAAGTTGGTTAGCTTTTTGATTGAGTTGTTGATAAGTTAAGCTTTGGGATTCAAATACTAAAGCGATGCGATCGGGGTTTTTAGCAACTTGTTTTTCAAATAGGTTAACAAAAGTTTGATTCAAGCAATAATTATTATCTGTTTGATTCCAATCTTGTAATTGCTGAATTTCATTTTTTGTGAGTAATGGTAAGCTATTAATTGGTTGTTGAGGGCGATCGACAATTGCTTCGAGCAACACAGCAAAATGTTGGGTCATTCGGTGAATGGTACTCCGATCGAACAAATCGGTAGCATATTCCCATTCCCCGATTAATTCTTGGGAAGTTTCTCGAAAAATTAGCGATAAATCAAACAGAGTAGTTGTATTTTCCCAATTAAAAGGAGTAACGGTTAATCCATTGGTTTGCAGTTCTTCCTTAGTTTCATTTTGCCAGCCAAATGCTACTTGAAATAAGGGATGATGAGAGAGCGATCGCTCTAATCCCAGTTCATCCACTAATTTTTCAAAGGGCAAATCTTGATGATCGTAAGCATCCAAAGTTACTTGTTTTACTCTATTCAGTAATTCTAAGAAAGTGGGATTTCCCTGCAAGTTAATTCGCAAGGCTAAAGTATTGACAAAAAAGCCAATTAACCCTTCAATTTCTTTACGGTTGCGATTGGCGATCGCAGATCCTACAACAATATCTTCTTGTCTGCTATAACGCGAAAGTAAAATTGTAAATGCTGCCAACAAAGTCATAAACAGGGTTGTTCCTGACTCTTGACTCAAACGCTTTAACTTTTGGGTTAAATGGCGATTAATAGTTAAAAATTCGCTACGTCCTCGAAAAGATTGGATTGAGGGGCGCGATCGATCTGTGGGCAATTCTAACAAAGGCGGAACATCAGCTAATTGTTGTTGCCAATAATTGAGTTGAGTTTGCAGTATTTCTCCCTGTAACCATTCTCTTTGCCAATGAGCAAAATCTGCATATTGCAGCGATAATGGGGGTAATGGAGAGGGTTTTCCAGCGCTAAAAGCAGCATAAAGACTAAACAATTCTCGGCGGAATATTTCCACTGACCAGCCATCACAAATTATATGATGAATGACAATTAATAACAAATGAGAATTTGCTCTCAGTTGCAACAATTTTACCCGCAACAAAGGTGGATTTGCTAAATCAAAAGGTTGCCGGAATTCTTCTATTGCTAAATCTTGTGCTTTCTTTAATTGCTCTGTTGCTGTTAATTCTCGCCAGTCTATCACCTCCATTGACAATTTTACAGTCGGATGAATTACCTGGATTGGCGCTCCCTCAACAACTGAAAATGTAGTGCGTAAAACTTCATGCCTTTGGACAATTTCTCTAATAGATTTTTCTAAAACAGGTATCTTAAGATCGCCCGTAAGTTGCCAAAAAATAGGAACATTATAGGGGCAATTCTCTGCTTCTAATTTATCAATAAACCATAATCTTTGTTGAGCAAAAGAAAGGGGAGGCGGTTGTTTTCGAGAAATCTGTCTTAGGGATGAATTTTGTTGATGATTATTTTTCCGGGATAATTCTTGTTGCTCTCTGAGCTTTTGCAGAACTAATTCGCGTTTTTCAGGAGAAAGATTTTCCAGACGTTTTAATAGATCGCTCATAACATCATTCAGAGAAATGCCAATTTTAATGATTTAATCATCATTCGGATTATTGTGAAGATCAACCTTTACAAATATCTTTAATTAGCTCAAAAAAGATATTTGTAAAGGTTGGCTTACTAATCACTCAGAAGCAAGTAAAACTGGAATAACTGATTTGAGATTTTCCGGGCGATAATCTGGGCAAGCTTTCAGTCGTTTTACAACACTACTATGAACTGAAATCCGCGATGAATGTATCGATCGCCATCCCTCTCCTCTTAACATATAAACTCCCTCAACAGTATTATCAAAATACGTTGTTGGATCTGGTTTAATCTGAAAATCTTCGCTGTCATTTGCAGTTGAATAAAATTCTAACCCTAAATTTTGTGCCTTCTGGAGCATCCATTGCAGTGCATAATCTGATAATCCTCGATAATCTTTATTCCCTCCACCAACACAACTATGTTCACCAACAAACCACACTTCCTCTACTACTTGATTAGGATTTTTTTCATTTTTATTTAGAGGAGTGGAAGGAAAAACTTGGCGTTTTTCATCAATAGCTACGGCATGAAAACCATTTTCCACAATTGGGCTTAGGGTAGCATCATAAAATTGATAATTGATATTCCAGATTTTTTCAATGGCTGGCAAAGGTAGTACATCAGGAATGCCTAATGTTCCCACTGTTTCCCAGCAGCCTAACATTTTGATGGGGATGTTATTCTCTAAATTAGTTGCTCCCTGAGCAACTTTTTTAGAGTTTTCTTGACGGAATTTTTGAGCTTCTAGAGAATCATGAGTGATTTCACTATCTCGATAAAGCTCATAAGCTTTTCTAATTTCTTGAATCTTGGAACGTCTTAATAAACCACATTTGTAAATCATCCCCGCTAAACAACGAACAATATAGGCACCGCGACTAAAACCAAATAGGTAAATTTCATCCTGAGAGTCTGGATCGTAGTTCATACATAGAAATCGGTAGGCATCTTGAATAAGCCGATCGATTCCCCATCTAAAAGCGCTATCACCAAGGCGATCGATCAACTCAGGTATATTAACATCCTCTCTACTAGATCCCGATGAATAGAATACTAATTGTGGCGTTTGATCGTCAGCTGTATATTTAACCAACCGGGCTAATTTTAGTACATTTGTAGGATAAGCACTCGTTAGTTCATGCCAAGTTCCATCACAACAAACTACTAAGCGTTTTTTCTTGCCCACAACAACTGGCGACTGGGGAGTTTCTTCATTCTCATTAACTGCAATAGTTGGTTGTTCAGTTTCTCCTGTAGCGGCTGATTCTGGAGCAATAATTATTGGTTCAGTTTCTCCAGTAGCAATAATTATTTGTTCAGTTTCTCCTGTAGCGGATGATTCGATCGCTGTAATTATTTGTTCAATTCCTTCTGGAGAAGATGATTCGATCGCTGTAATTATTTGTTCCACTTCTCCTGTAGCGGATGTTTCAATTGTCGTTGTGATTTGTTCAATTCCTCCAATAGTAGAGGATGAAGCCATTGCAGAAATTATTTGTTCAATTCCTTCAGTAGTAGAGGATGAAGCTATTGCAGAAATTATTTGTTCAATTCCTCCCGCCATATCAATTCCTCCCGCAAGAGAAGATAATTGTATCGCCGTAATTATTTGTTCAATTCCTTCCGTTGTAGAAGATGAAGTTATCGCCGTAATTATTTGTTCAATTCCTTCTGGAGAAGATGTTTCTATTGTCGTAATTTGTTGTTCAATTCCTTCATCTGTAGAAGATGTTTCGATGGTAATTGTTTGTTCATCGCCAGTAGATGATGTTTCTATTGCCGTCATTGGTTGTTCAGTTCCTTCGATAGAGGATGATTCGGTTGCATCTTCTTGAGTAACTTCAGTTAAATTTTCATCTTCGGTTACTGGTTGATTTTCTTGTTGGTTTTCGGTTTTTTTCTTTCTGATAGGCATTGCTTCTTCACTCCTAGTTGCTCCGTAAATTATGGCGTTATCATTGTAACTACTTTTATCATTAACATTGCCATTTAATGGCAAGTAAGCAGACAATCCCGGATCGTTCGTGATTGCGGTTTGAATTAAGGGGAAATCTTGAGAAAATTCCAGGTCATCATCTATACCATCCAACGTCAGCACTAATTGTTCGTTATCCATTTGATTTTTCCTTGTTGTTGTACTTTTGCTAGTTGTACTCCGGGCTTTTTTGGTTTATCCAGAACTTAATTGTTGTTTTACTTCCCGATCTGATAACTCATTAACCTCCCCTAAAATCCGATTTAGTTCATCATCTCCTACCTGTTCAACTTGTCGATCGATTACTTTTTGTGATAATTCTGCAATCGTGGGATTTTCAAACAAATAACGCAAAGTCAAATCTATAGAAAATGCTTCTCTTAATCGAGAAATCACTTGCGTAGCTAGTAAAGAATGTCCTCCTAACTCGAAAAAGTTATCGTAAATTCCCACCTTTTCTAATCGCAATACTTCAGTCCAAATTTGGGCTAATTCACTTTCAGTAGAGTTACGAGGCTCAACAAAATTAACCTCTAAATTTCTTTGGTAAATATCGGGAGCAGGTAAAGCACGACGATTAATTTTATTATTAGAAGTTAGAGGCAATGCTGACAAAAATACGAAAGTTGCAGGAATCATGTAATCAGGCAACTTTGTCTTGAGGAAGTTTCGCAGGCTGCTAACAGTTGGCTCTTTATCTTTGGCAACGAGATAGGCTGCCAAATACTTGTTTCCCGGTTCATCTTCTCTCGCCATAACGACAACTTGTTTGATGTTATTGTGCTGATTTAAAACTCCCTCGATTTCTTCTATTTCTATGCGGCAACCCCGAATTTTTACCTGAGTATCAATTCGCCCTAAAAATTCTAAATTACCATCAGGAAGACGGCGAATTAAATCTCCTGTTTTATAAAGTTTATCACCCTCAACAAAAGGATTAGCAATAAATTTTTCCCTGGTTAATTCCGGTTGATTAAAGTAACCTCTAGCTACACTAGCACCACCGACATAAAGTTCTCCGGGAACACCAATGGGAACTCTGTGTAAATATTGATCTAGAAGATATACTGTCCTGTCGCCAATAGGTTTGCCAATGGGAATTGTATGGAGATTTTCAGGAAGTTGTTTAGGAACTGGATAACAACAGGTAAAAACTGTACATTCTGAAGGGCCGTAAGCATGAATAAGTTGGGTTTCCGGCAATAGTTCTAAAGCACGACGAACATGAGATACACAAACAAATTCTCCTCCAAATAAGAGTTGTTTAATTCCTAATAATGCTTCTGGTATTGTATCAATAATGTAATTGAAAAAGACTGTAGTTAGAAACAGGGTATTAACATTTTGCTCTAGAATAATTTTACTTAAATCTTCGGGTGTGGGAATTTTTCCTGGGTAAAGTACACAACGCCCACCGTAAAGTAAGGGAGTCCAAAGTTCTAAGGTGAGTGCATCCCAAGAAATTGATGAGTGTTGCAGCCAAATTTGTTCTGCATCAAGTTGAATGTAATCCACCCCAAACATAAAACCCATGAAGCTACGATGGGGAACTTCCGATCCTTTTGGGTTTCCGGTTGTGCCAGAGGTGTAAATAATATAAGCTAAGTTTTCAGGATTAACTTCTTTTCGTAAATTATCTTGTGTTTGTTGGGCAATTATTTCCCAATCGGAGTCAAGTTTAACTACAGTTTTATCATTAATTGCAAGTTTCTCTTGTAAGTGACTTTGTGTTATCAGGATGGTGATTTGGGCATCTTCCATCATGAATTGTAGTCTTTCTGAAGGAAAAGCTGGATCTAGGGGAATATAGGCTCCTCCTGCTTTGAGAATACCTAATATTCCTATTACCATTAATAGCGATCGCTCTACACAAATCCCAACTCTTACCTCTGGTTTAACTCCCAATTTTTGTAAATAATGGGCTAATTGATTGGCGCGGTTGTTTAATTCTCTATAGGTTAACTGTTGTTCTTCATAAACTAAAGCTATAGCATCTGGACTTTTTTCTACTTGTTCTTCAAATAATTGATTAACACATTTATACTCATATTTAATCGTCGCAGAATTTTCTAACTTAATTAATTCTTCTTGTTCAGCTTTGGTTAACAAAGAGAATTGAGAAAGGTTTTGTTGAGGATTGGTGGCAATTTCTGTGAGTAATGTTTGGAAATGTCCAATCAGGCGTGCGATCGCATCTGCGGCAAAGCGGCTAGTATCGTAGATAATCCTGCCAGCTAATTCTGTTTCTGGATTAATGAAGATCGTTAGCGGATAATTTGTCCGTTCAAAACAACGAATATTGCTAAGTTCTAAAGCTTTTTTACTTTCTGATTTAGAAGTATCGATCGGATAATTTGCAAACACCAAAATACTCTCAAATAATGGCATTTTTCCAGGGATATTACTCAGGCTTTGAATGTCTGCTAAAGAGTAATAAGCATACTGTTGTTGTTCAATTTTTTTGGTTTGTAAATCCTCAAGCCAGGGTAATAGTTCGTCATTTCCAGAAAGTTTAACTCTGATGGGAAGAGTGTTAATAAATAGTCCCACCATTGATTCTACTCTATCAAGAGTAGTTGGGCGACCAGATACAGTTGCACCAAAAACTATATCATTTTCTCCACTGTAGCGACTCAGTAGTAAGGAATAAGCTCCTTGCACCAAAGTATTCAAAGTTAAATGATGCTGTCTGGCTAAAGATTGCAGTTTTTCGGTGATTTTTGGGGATAATTTAAAAGGTTGTTCTTCATAGTTTTGTTGTTCGGCTGCTTTGTTTGCGATCGCTTTTCTATCTACTCCCAAAGCTGTAGGAAATTCAAAGCCCTGTAAAGTTTTTTGCCAGAAATTTTTGGCTTGTTCAATATCTTGTTCTTGTAACCAAATAATATAATCTCGATAGGGGCGAGAAGGTGCCAGTTCTAAAGATTCGCCGCGATAATTAGCTTCATATAAGCCAAAAACTTCTTTAAGAATAATCTGCATTGACCAGCCATCAAATAGAATATGATGATGACTCCAAATAAATTGGTAAGTTTGTTCCTCTAACTGAATTAGAGTGAAGCGCATTAGGGGAACTTCACTTAAATCAAAGGTTTTTTGGCGATCGCTTTTGGGCAAACTCTCTAACCTTTCTTGTTGTTCAGCTTTGGTTAAATCACGCCAATCGTGACAAAAAAGATGGCAATCAACCCATTTATTTACCATTTGTAATGGTTTTTCGATTTCTTCCCAATGAAAGGAAGTTCTTAAAACTGGATGACGAGAGACAACTTGTTGCCAAGCTTGCTGAAAAATCGGTAAATCTAAGTCTCCTTTGAGAACACATAATAGCTGCCCAAAATAAATCTCTGATTCAGGAGAATAGAGACTATGAAACAGCATTCCCTGCTGCATTGGTGACAGTTCATATAAATCTTCAATCTTATTCATGCTTTCACCTCTTATTATTTTCTTACTGAGGTAATCTAAATATTTAATAATTGGGCTAAATCAACTATCAGTAAATTTTCTATTTCCTGTTTAATTGCAGATATTTTTTATTTTAAACCTCTTTTTTTGTTGATTTTGCTCATAAATTTGTCTAGCTGTTGTTGATTGAGTTTGGCGGCAGTAAAGTCAGAAGCTGTATAGGTTGGACACTGTTTTGACTGACAGTGAACAATCAAAGCTCTTAAGGTTTCCATGAATCCCAATGCCAAGGTTTCAATGGTGTCTCGTTTGTGAATTTTATTACTATAAGCGAAATCCATTTCTAACTTTCCTGAGTGAATTAATCCACTGATGGCGATTAGATGAGTGCGATTTCCTTGCTTGCTCTGTTCTGATTTCCACTCTTTAGCGGTTCCCAAAATTTCAGATGCAGACAAGACGCGATCGAATTGACCTAAATAATTGAAACTTACCTCTGCTTTAGGTAAACTCTGCAATTTATCTTGGACTATTGGATCGGAGTGTAAATATCGCAAGATACCATAACCAATACCATGTTTAGGAAGACAACGCAGCTGCTCTTTAATTAACTTTAAATTTTCTCCTAAATTATTTACATAATTCATTTTCAATTGCAGGGGAAATATGGTAGTAAACCAGCCTACAACACGGGACAAATCTACATCTTCAAATAAATCTTCCCTTCCATGTCCCTCTAGATCGACTATTAAGGATTTTGCCCCTGTCCATTGGTGAAAACTACTTACTAATGCAGTTGACAAAATATCATTAATTTGTGTGTTGTAAGCAGCTGGTACATCTTGGATCAGGGCGCGGGTTTCATCTTCATTTAAAAATATAGTAATGGAATCAGTTGATGCTAAAGTATTACTGTCTTTTTCCAGGGGAAAGTCTACTGGTAAAGGAGTAATATTTCCGGTAAACTGAGATAACCAGTAATCAAGTTCTTGGGTTAATTTCTCTGATTGACTGTAGGTAATTAATTTATTAGCCCATTCTAGAAATGATGTGGTTTTTGGAGGTAATTGAATTGCTTCGCCACTCATTAGTTGTTGATAAGCTGTGGCTAAATCTTCGAGTAAAATTCGCCAGGAAATGCCATCTACTACTAAATGATGGATAACAATTAATAATTGATTTGGTTGATTGCTTCCCAGTTTAAATAAGGCTACTCGCACCAGAGTTCCTGATGAGAGATTAAGGCTTGATTGAAGTTCTGAGTCTTTGAGTTGAATAGCTTTTTGTTGTTCGTCTAAGGGAAGTTCTGATAAATCGATAATGGTGAAAGGGACTGTTTCTTGGGGGAGGTTAATAATTTGTTGTGGGGGATTGGTTTCTTGGACAAAGTGCGATCGCAAAATATCATGATGCACCAACAACTGCTGCACCGCTTGCTTTAATAATTCCGGTTTTACTGCTGATGGAATCTCTAGCAAAGCTGACTGATTAAAATAGTGAGCATCGGGTAAGTTTTGCTGGAAAAACCAATGTTGAATCGGTGTTAACGGTACTAAACCTGTAACTAAATCTTGGTTAGCTTTAATCTGCGAAATTGTGCTGACAACGGTGGCTAATTCAGCAATAGTTTGATGTTGAAACAGTTGTTTTGGAGTTAGTTTTAACCCCGCTTGATTCGATCTTGATATCATCTGGATACTGATAATTGAATCGCCACCTAATTCAAAGAAGTTGTCATGAATGCTAACTTTTTCCACTCGCAAAACTTCAGCCCAAATTGCTGCTAATTTCTCTTCTGTGGAAGTGCGGGGAACGACAAATCCCACCTCTATTCTGTCTGAAATATCTGGAGAAGGTAAAGCCCGATAATCTACTTTTCCATTAGGCGTTATCGGTAATTTATCTAATTGAATGAAGGCAGAAGGAACCATGTAAAGGGGTAACTTCTGTTTGAGAAAATGGCGGATTTCCTCTATTTTAACTGGTTTTTCCTTGCCAATAATGTAGGCGACAAGACGCTTATTACCTGGGAATTCTTCCCGTGCAATAACGACAGCTTGATCAACCTGAGAATGCTGATTTAAAACTGTTTCAATTTCGCTAAGTTCAATCCGAAAACCGCGAATCTTTACCTGATTATCAATTCTACCTAAAAACTCAATGTTGCCGTCTGGTAAGTAACGAGCTAAGTCACCAGTTTTATAGAGTTTTGAATTAATAAATTTCCCCTTGTCCTCTTGTCCCCCTTGTTCCCTATTACTGAAGGGGTGAGGAATAAATTTTTCTTTGGTTAATTCTCTTGCGTTTAAGTAACCTCTGGCTACACCTGCACCGCCAATAAAAAGTTCTCCTGGTACTCCAATCGGAACAGGTTGTAAGTAGCGATCGAACACATATACTTGAACATTACTAATTGGTTTTCCGATCGGGATTTCCTGACGATTAAGAGTGTTTTCTGATAATTTAGATAAAGTAGCAACTACAGTTGTTTCAGTTGGGCCATAACTATTAACTAACTGCGGATAATTACCGATTAATTGATACCAAGTTGCGACTTTTTCGGGTAATACTCTTTCTCCCCCAATAATTACTAATCGCAATGAT
>NZ_JBHFNQ010000192.1:0-19196 GCF_041929345.1 Floridaenema aerugineum BLCC-F46 | reverse complement strand
TCATTTTTTATTTTCTCTTTCTTCGATTATTTGTTTTTTTGTTGTTTGTCCCCCTCTACATCCCAACCTACAAAAATTTCTTTTGTGGCTTTTTCGGTATTTTTTTTCGCCCAAACCCCCAACAACGTACCTTTAGACCATTTCCGATGCAGTTTCTACCTGTGATTGCCCTTGGGGTTGGAATTGGAACAAGGAGTAGACGACATCGCGACGAATAGCGGTCATCATTTCCAAGAACATTTCGTAACCTTCACTCTTGTACTCAATTAACGGGTCTTTTTGACCATAACCGCGCAGTCCAACGCTTTCCCGCAATGCGTCCATTGCTTGTAAGTGTTCCCGCCACAGAGTATCAATGCGTTGCAGGATGAAGAAACGTTCTGCTTCCCGCATCAGTCCGGGTTTAAATTGATCGATTTGCGCTTCTTTGATATCGTAGGCAATTCGCACTTGTTCGCAAAGGAAAGACTTAATTTCCCCAACCGATAGATCTTCTAATTGTTCTGGTTGTAAATCAGAAAGCAGGTAGACAAATTCCTTAACTTTGCCAACCACACTCTTGAGATCCCATTCTTCCGAAGGTAACTCTGGGTTAACGTAAGCGTCTACGATGTCTTCCATCGTTTTTTCGGCGTATCTAACCACCTGTTCCTTCAAATCTTGCCCTTCTAATACCCTCCGTCTTTCCGCATAAATTGCCCGACGTTGGTTATTCATTACTTCGTCGTACTCGAATACTTGTTTCCGAATGTCGTAGTAGTAAGTTTCGACTTTTCTTTGGGCACCTTCTAAGGAACGGGTTAACATTCCCGACTCAATGGGCATATCTTCTTCTACCCGCAAGGCGGTCATTAATCCAGCGACGCGATCGCCCCCGAAAATCCGCAATAAGTTATCCTCTAAACTGAGGAAGAACTTGGTAGAACCCGGATCTCCCTGTCTTCCCGCCCTTCCCCGCAATTGGTTGTCAATTCTGCGAGATTCGTGACGTTCTGTACCAATTACGTGCAAACCGCCTAATTGTACAACTTCTTCGTGTTCCCGTTTGGTAAAGGCTTCGTATTCTTGGCGAATGCGGTTATAAACATCGCGCAATTTTTGCACTACTAGATCGTCAGTCGGGGCTTTTTCGGAAGCGATCGCTACTTTGTCTTCTGCTTCCAATTCTGGCATACTGCGTTCCCCATATTCCTTGGCAGCCAAATCTACTGCTTCTTTCAAGGCTTTTTCCGTTTCTTTGCTAAGTTCTGTGGGGAAAATTTGCGGCGAAGCTTTCCAAGTTTTCACCTTTTTCCCAGGCGTAAAACCTATCCCACCACTGCGGTTATGTTCTGCCCCAGGCACTTGTAAAGGTGAAAAATCGTCATCTTCTTCGGGGCGAACAATTCTCGGCAATAAATATTCCCGCAATTTCAGTCTCGCCATATAATCAGCGTTACCACCCAAAATAATATCTGTGCCTCTTCCTGCCATGTTAGTGGCGATCGTCACTGCACCTCTACGTCCTGCTTGGGCGATAATTTCCGATTCCCGTTCTACGTTTTCCGGTTTTGCATTTAGCAAGTTGTGGGGAACTTCTTTCTGACGCAGTAACTTACTGAGTACTTCTGATTTTTCCACACTAGTCGTACCCACTAGCACCGGGCGACCAAGTTGGTGCATTTCCGCACATTCTTCCGCAATAGCCACCCATTTCCCATTTTCTTTCTTATAAACTACGTCAGAGAGGTCAGTACGACCTGTGGGACGGTTAGTGGGAATAATGGTAACTTCTAGCTTGTAAATCTTCTCGAATTCTGCTTCTTCAGTCTTCGCAGTCCCCGTCATTCCCCCCAATTTAGGATAAAGCAGGAACAGGTTTTGATAGGTGATAGTAGCTAAAGTTTGGGTTTCTGGTTGAATTTCTACTCGTTCTTTTGCTTCGATCGCTTGGTGTAAACCATCACTCCAACGCCGTCCGGTAAGTACTCTTCCAGTAAATTCATCAACAATTACTACTTCGTCATTGCGAACGATGTAGTTTACGTCTTTAATGAACAGTTCTTTGCCTTTAATGGCATTAAAAATGTAGTGCGCCCAAGGGTCGTTGGGGTCATAAAGGTCTCTGACTCCCAATAATCTTTCTGCTTCGGCAAAACCTTCATCCGATAAGATCACGTTACGAGCTTTTTCATCTACCTCGTAATGTTCATCCTTGTTTAATTGGGCTGCTATTTCGGAAGCGCGGATATATTTTTGACCGGGACGTTCTACTTGACCGGAAATAATTAAAGGAGTCCTGGCTTCATCAATTAAAATCGAGTCAACTTCGTCAATGATGCAGTAATTAAAGGGACGTTGCACGACTTCTGACATGGCAACCGCCATATTATCGCGCAGGTAGTCGAACCCAATTTCGCTGTTTGTCGCGTAAGTAATGTCGCAGGCGTAATTTTTTTGTCGTTCTGCGGGTGTCATCCCTTGTTGGATTAATCCTACTGTTAATCCTAAGAAGCGATGAATTTGTCCCATCCATTCTGCGTCCCGACGGGCGAGGTAATCGTTAACAGTTACGACGTGAACGCCTTTGCCAGAAATCGCATTCAGGTAAGAAGGTAGTGTAGCAACTAAGGTTTTTCCTTCACCTGTTTTCATTTCGGCAATTTGTCCGGTGTGCAGGATAATTCCACCGAGTAATTGAACGTCAAAATGGCGCATTCCCAATACGCGCCGACCTGCTTCTCGCACTACAGCAAAAGCTTCCGGGAGAATTTCATCTAGTAATTCTTTTTCATGTGCCAGGGTTTTAGCGGCTTTGAGTTTCTGTCTAAATTCCGCTGTTTTACCCCTTAATTCTTGATCTGAAAGGGTTTTAATTTCTTCTTCCAGTAAGTTTATTTCGGTAATGTAAGGTTGGTATTTTTTTAGCTTACGAGCATTGGGATCGCCTAACAGAGTTTTTAACATGGCAGTAGCTTAAATGTTGTTAGTTGTTTAGTGCAATGATTCGGAGATAAAAATTTGTTAGCTTTTACTAATTATTTTTATATGGTAAATGTTCACCTCTAATGTCGCTTAAATATTCATTAAATTTTAGAAACAATGAAAAAAATATTTTGGCATTATTGAAGCAAGAGTAAGTGCAACAATCCATTCTTTTTGCCTTTGACCTTTTAACTTTCGATCGGACATACTTCGGGACAGTGCCAGTATAGCGTTCAATGGCTAGTAACAGCTGAGTGACGATCGCATTGGCGTAGCCTGTGCGTCAGCACCTATCGCTCCCCTCTGAGCCGCTTCTGACTGGCAAAATTTTAATCTATCTTAATAATATTATCATTTTCTGGCAGAAGGCTCCAAGGCAGAAGAGGTCGGGAGGTAGGGGGGTGGGGGGAGTAGAAGAGGTAGTTGGATTATTCCCCCCATCCCCCCATCTCCCCATCCCCCTGCACTACTGTTGCCACTCAGCAGAAAGGCTGCGAAAATTGTACTTATTTGCGCCGGGATGACAGGTGATACAACTAGCCATTGGGAGAGATTGGGGAAGTTTGACTTGGGGATGTAATGCTTTAAAATAGCGGGATTGGGCGATGCGGTAGGGGGTTCGTTCTTCGTATTGCGATCGCACACGGGAAAAAGTCCGCAAGTATTCCCAAACTAGTAAGCGCTGTGGATCGATCAACGGTTTGATTTGTGTTCCATAATGTTGAGCATCTTGAATTAAATCTGCCCAAGTTTCTGTAGGTAAAACTGCTGGTGGTACTCCGATATGACAGGTAGCACAATTTTCTAAGTAAAGTTCTTGTCCAAGTCGGTAGCGTTGGGGAATCACATCTACAGTTCCCACTGATGGAGTATTAGTTACAGGTTGACTTTGTACAGGTTGAGGTGGAGACAATAAAGTTAAACCCCAAGCTAGGATGCTACTCCATAATAGGAGCAATAGGAATAATCCGAGCGATCGTCGTCTTTGTTTTAGTTTGTGAGTTTTTGACCGGACAGGGTTGGTCATTCGATTTTCGATTTTCGATTTTCGATTTTCGATTTTAGATTTGACCCAAAATCAAAGGTCAAAACTTTTTTATCTCCTTAACTTCAGTCAGGAGATTCAATCAACAATTATGAACAGGATGCTAAGGAATAGCAACTTCTTTTAACAATCGCTCTATTATAGTATTGGCTCGTCGTCCTCCTGAAGGAATTAGGCGATGGGAAAGTACGTAAGGTGCTAAAAACTTCACATCATCGGGGATAGCGTAATCTCTACCTAAGAGAAAGGCTAACGCTTGAGTGGCTTTTTGTAAAGCGACTGCACCACGCGGACTTGCACCAAGGGTAATTTCTTCATGTTCTCTAGTGGCACGAACCAAGGTAATAATATACTGTTGCAGAGAAGTTTCTAATTTGATGTTGCTACACAAACGGCGTAACTCTAAAACTTCTGCTAAAGAAATGCAAGGTTGTAATTCTTCAACGGTAATTCCTCCCTTAATCCTTTGTAGCATTTGCAGTTCTTCTGCTTCGGAAGGATAACCGAGAGAAAGGGATATGGTAAAACGATCCATTTGCGCTTCTGGCAAAGGAAATGTACCTTGATATTCGATCGGGTTTTGTGTCGCAATCACAAAAAAGGGATGGGGTACTTGTCGCGATACCCCATCTACCGTTACCTGTCGTTCTTCCATTACTTCTAACAACGCCGACTGAGTGCGGGGGGTGGCGCGGTTAATCTCGTCTGCTAACACCACGTTAGCAAATACTGGCCCTGGTAAAAATTCAAATTCGGCGTTGCTTTGATTCCAAATATTTGTTCCGGTAA
This sequence comes from Floridaenema aerugineum BLCC-F46, assembly GCF_041929345.1. NCBI lineage: Bacteria > Bacillati > Cyanobacteriota > Cyanophyceae > Aerosakkonematales > Aerosakkonemataceae > Floridanema > Floridanema aerugineum. The sequence continues at coordinate 14,398 of NZ_JBHFNQ010000192.1, read as the reverse complement.
TATCGCTAGGGAGTAAATCTGGAGTACACTGAATTCTTTGGAACTTGCCATCGATCGATCGAGCTAGAGATTTGGCGAGTAAAGTTTTGCCTACCCCTGGTACGTCTTCTAGCAAGGCGTGCCCACCAGCTAACAATGCTACCAATACTAAACGGATGGCTTCAGTTTTGCCCACCAGGGTTAAACCCAGGTTTTCAGTTAGCCGCTCAATACCTGTTCTCATATTTTAAGGTAAAAGGTAAATGGTAAAGAGTAAAGAAATCTCTATCCTAGTTTTCCCATTTCCCAGTTCCTAATCTCCATCAACCATCACCTTTTAGTTAACTCAAAACTGACCTCGCTTGTAAACAATCAGCTGTAATCTGTTGTTTGAGTCCTTCGAGGGAGGCGAATTTCTGTTCTGGGCGGAGGAATTTTTCTAAACTAACTGTTAAAGTTTTACCGTATAGATCTCCCGTCCAGTCTAACAAATGAACTTCTACAGTTGGATTGATACCATTAACGGTAGGGCGATGACCGATATTCATCACTCCTTTTATGGGAGTAATAATCGGTGAATTTTCCTCTATTACTGTGTTTGGTGTTGTGTTTGTTTTAGAAGCAGTTTCCGTTTGTTTAGCTTTATCGATCGATACTCGCACGGCATAAACTCCGAAACGAGGTAAAAACTTGTTGGCGGGTAATTCTAGGTTAGCAGTAGGAAATCCGATCGTTCTCCCTAACTGCTGACCTTGGATCACACAACCGATTAAAGTATAAGGTCTTCCCAATAATTGATTTGCCCGTTCAATTTCTCCTTCTAAGAGAGATTGACGGATAGCTGAACTACTAATTCTTTCCCCTTCGTTGTTTTGAATAGGCACGATCGCTACTTCTACGCCATATTTGGCGGCAATTTTTTGTAAGTCTGCTGAAGTTCCTGAACGTCCGCTTCCGAAGCAAAAATCTTGCCCTACACTAATCCATCTAGCTTTTAGCTGTCGGACTAATATGTGTTCGACAAACTCTTGAGGGCTTAAATCTGCCATTTCCCGATCGAACGGTAGTAAAACTAATTGTTCTACTCCCAATGCGGTCAATAATTCTACTTTTTCATCTAACGGCGTTAGCAAAGCACGAGGCTGCCCGGTAAAAAACTCTCGCGGATGAGGATTAAAAGTGACAACGGTAGGTAATGGGCGATCGCTGGCACTAATTCGATAATCACTTTCCCAGCAATCTTGCTCTTTATCTATTAATAATCCGTTGTCTAATCGCCGACCCCCTTGAGTTGATACTGCTGGACTCCGTACATCCGAACTATGTAACACTGGCAATACAGGTTTAACTACATCTTTATGCCCTTGGTGAACGCCGTCGAAATTTCCCAGGGCAACAGCAGTTGGAGTTAAAGCCGTAGTTAGCGATGAGGTAACCCACACGCAAAACATTTTGACACAAATTGGACAAGTTTCATCTTTGGGAGTAAATCACCCTGGTCTTCATAATTTTATACTGACATTTTGATGTCTTCTAAGTTTTCTGGTTGGGGTACTGGTACTGGGAGTTGAATGGACATTCCTTCCCGTGCCATAATTGTGTTCGGAAATACTTTCGCTGCCTGTTCTCCAACTAAATCCAGGTAGTCATCATCATGTAAGGGATCGTGATGAAAAATTACCAGTTTTTCCACATTAGCCGCTTGAGCAATTTTAATGGCTTCTTGCCAAGTGGAGTGTCCCCAACCAACTTTGCTAGTCCGGGGAGAATGGTATTCTTCGTCGGTGTAGGTAGCATCGTAGATTAGTACGTTGGCATTGCGTGCCAAATAGATCACATTTTCATCCAAGCGATCGGGATAATGCTCTGTATCAGTCACATAAGCAGCCGAACAACCGCGCCAGTTAATTCTATAACCTACTGCTTCTCCTGGATGATTTAATAGTGCCGTTTCCAATTTAATATTATGCTCTTCTAGCTCGATGAAATCTCCTGGCTTAAAGTCAAAGAATTTCAACTGAGCCCCCATGATTTGCAATGGCACGGGGAAGTTAGGATGAAGCATTTGATCGTGCAGCCGTTGCTCGATCGTGGCACCGTTGGGCGCAATTGCTCCATATATATTGAAGCGATTTCCTTTGATAAAAGCAGGTGTAAAAAAGGGAAATCCTTGGATATGATCCCAGTGGGAGTGGGTGAAAAATAGGTAAGCTTCTAAAGGCATTTGAGACAGGAGAGTTTGTCCCAAAACACGCAGCCCCGTACCACCATCAAAAATCAGGTGTTTGCCACCTACCTGCATTTGGATACAAGGTGTATTGCCACCGTAACGTACCGTGTGTGGGCCAGGACAGGGTATGCTACCTCTAACGCCCCAGAAGTTAATTAAAAATTGGTTTTGCATCACAGACATGGGTGTTGCTCGCTTTTCTTCCTCAAGCAGTCCCTGGTTATGGTTTTACATCTTTGCGGATGGCTTTGTACAATCATACCCTAGTAATCTCAAAAGGTAATTTGCACTACTCCATCAATTTCACTTTATGTTAACCTTCACCAGGAAAACCAGCTTAAATGCTGGGGTTTATTTTCACAGGATGCAGCAAAATAATTTTGGTCAGCTTAGCAGCAAAGGCAGCATTACTGAGGCAATTGATTCCCATAGGTTTTCGCTTTGGTTACTCAACTGCTAGTGAGGTTACTACTTTTTAGCTTAATCTGAAATCAAGTTTCTCATCTGTGCTGCCAAATTGGTTTAGTACAGGGGCATCCAAGTATCACCTCAGAATTAACAATATAGCTGCTTCTGGTGGTAACAGTGAATTTTTATACTCACTTCCACTGTTTGCTGAGTCTATCTTCAGTTTACCTAAAGATGATTACCTGTGAGTGTGATATCAAGCACTAGTTGCCATACTTTAGAAACTTCTATCATAAAATTTTACCGCAGATATTTTTGGGCAATTTGCCGAAAAATTCAGCCCCAAAGGGTCAATTTCATATCCTAAGCGTGCGTTAGTAAAGGGATCAGTGATCTAAAGCACTGAAATATTGTTATTTTTCTAGATAGCTTGGTTCGATCGTGTGTTTAGCTTATCCATTCCCTAGAGTGTTGTTTTACCGTTTAAGATGGGGGAGCTTGCAAAAGTTTAATCACTTCTATTAATTGCTGGGGATGTTCGATTAAAAAATCAGGTTTTTGTTGCTTGAGGATGTTTCCAGAGTTAAATCCCCAACTAACTGCAATTACTTTAATATTACTTTTTTTTGCTGCTTCTATATCCCTAGTTTCATCCCCGACATAGACAATTTCTCCTGGTTGAAAATTAGCTTGGCGCAAGAAGTTGTTAATTACCCGACTTTTACCAAATATTCTAGTCCCACAATAAATAAAATCAAACAAATCTAATAAACCATTGTGTTGCAAAAATACTTCCACGTTTTCTCGATCGTTAGATGTAATAATTCCGAGTTTATTACCTTGCTTTTTTAATTCAAATAAGGCGGGTTTCATTCCCTCCACAGGAGATAATGTATGAATTGTACTGTTTAATTGGGCTATAACTTTTCGGAGGATAAAAGGTAATTTATAAATTGCCACACCAGATCTTTGAATAATTTCTCTAGTGGTCAAATCTTTGATTTTAGGGATATCTTCACGAGTAGCAGGTAAATAACCGAATTCTGGGGCTAAACTATTGCTAATTGTCACTAAGGCATCAAAAGTATCGGCAACTGTGCCATCAAAATCAAAAATAACTACTTTTATAGTCATAGCTTGATAAATTTATAAGGAAAGCTCCGCTCTTGATGCAAATATTCTAAGTTAGTCCGGGCATTTCGTCGCCACATTTCTGGTTTAATTCTTCGTAGTGCGGAGGCGGGAAATTTTTTTTCCCACTCTCGATCGGACATTTGGGCTAATTCTTCTAGGGTAGGGTCAACATTTCCTGGGTAGGGTTGAAATTCTACAACGTCTGTTTCTTGGGCAAATCTTTGATTCCAAGGGCAAACATCTTGACAGATATCACAACCTGCTACCCAATTGTTAAGATGGGGTGCGATCGCATCAGGTAAATTCTCGCTACGGTTTTCGATCGTATGATAAGCAATACAGCGGTTAGCATCTACGACAAAAGTTTGGAGATGGCTAAAGTCTGCATCAGCCGCTGGACGAATCGCATTAGTTGGACAAGCCGTAATACAGCGAGTACAAGTACCACAGTGATGCGTATGCGGGGTATCTGGAACTAAATTTAAGTTAGTCAAAACTTCGCCTAAAAATACCCAAGATCCATATTTCCTAGTAATCACATTCGTATTTTTAGCAATCCAGCCAATTCCCGCCCGCTGCGCCCAAACTTTATCCTGAATTGGGCCAGTATCAGCATAATAACGTGCTAAAATTCCTTCTCCTTGCTGCTCTAACCAATTACTCAGCACTTTTAATTTTTTGTGCATAATTTTGTGATAATCCCGTCCCCAGCCATAGCGGGAGATTTTAGCGTACTCTTTACCCTCTGGACGTTGAGCGGGTGTGTAATAGTTTAGCGCCACACAAATCACTGACTGAACTTCAGGCATCAATAAGCGAATATTTTCCCGCTTTGGATTTGCCATCCACTGCATATCCGCTTGATAACCATTCGCCAACCATTGCTGCAACCTTTGAGTTTCGGATTCACCCTCTGCGTCCACAGATGCTACCCCGACTTGATGAAATCCTAACTCAGAGGCTTTTTGCTTCACCTGAGCGCTATCAATTATTGCACTTACCACAATTTCTCGGAATTTTAAGCGAACACTAAGGGTAACAACTGCCAGCCTGTTTCGTCAACAGTCCAGTATACATATAGAAAATTTATATATGATAACAACCTTAAATATATAAGTTGTTACTTAACTCAAGTATTTGTAATATTTATTTGCAATTTGTAAAATTATGTTGCACTATAGAAGTCAAGGAGTACGAGATTCAAGAAGCCTATCGGCTGTACCAGTAATTATCAAGAATCTCTTTAGCAGATATGACTTTTACAGCAGACTTAGCTTCAACTAACTTCTCTAATGCTTTCGCTTCCAGCAATCAGCTTGCTAATGCTGTACCTGCAACTACTGCATTATTCAAGCGTCTGAACATTGATGACCAATTGGCTGTATTGTGGTATGTCTATACAGAATGTGGTCGTTCCATTACTCCTGCCGCCCCTGGAGCAGCACGCTTACAGTTAGCTGAAGGACTGTTGAATCAAATTAAGCAAATGTCTCATGCCCAGCAGCTAGAAGTAATGCGTGATTTAGCTGCGAAGCGGAACAGTCAAATTAGCCGTTCTTACGGTATTTTTAGCCCCAACACTAAGTTAGCATTCTGGTATCAGTTAGCAGAATGGATGGTACAAGGTTTTGTTGTGCCCATGCCACCAGGCTATCAGCTGTCTCGTGATGGTGAAAAGGTTTTAGAAGCGATTAAGCAGCTGGACTTTGGTCAACAAATCACTGTTCTGCGTAACACTGTAATCGATATGGGTGTCGATCCATTAGCAGACTAATCGAATACTGCTAACTGAGCAGTCATTTAAATTTCCCTCTTGAGGAGCAGGTATTTGGGCCTGCTTCTCTGTTTAAGTTGGTTTTATGTTTAACAATACTTGCCCAAAGATGAGGAATGAAAATGCAGACTGTTGATGCTACACCTGTTGTTTTAGATGAGCAAACTGATTTGGTTATTGAGGGAATAACAGGGAATACGATATTAAAGTATTTTCAGACGCTAAATGCAGGTGATTTTTCGGCAACAGCGGCTTTGTTTGCTGTTGATGGAGCACTAAATCCTCCTTTTGAGTCACCAGTTGTAGGACATGATGCGATCGCAACTTATTTACAACAAGAAGCAACCGGAATGCAGCTTCTACCCAAAGAAGGTACTGCCCAAAAAACCGAAGATGGTGACACTCAAATTCAGGTGAAGGGAAAAGTTAAGACACCTTTATTTAGTGTGAATGTGGGTTGGATATTTTTATTAAATGCTCAACAGGAAATTGCTGCTGCGACGATTAAGCTGCTAGCTTCTCCTCAAGAGTTATTAAGTTTGCGTCGTTAAGCTGCATTTAAGCGACGGAAACTGCTGGTTGTTGCAGGGAACGGAACAGCATCCGACGACCTAAATCAACGTCTTTTTCAGAACATTGCCAGTCTGGATGGGCTGTTCTGAGTAAGCTTTCTAATGTTTCTTGATCGAATAGGTGCCAGACTGGGGCGCTGTTGTATTCTGTGGCGATCGCAAAGCAATTTTCGCTAATACAGATAATATTCACGCTTTGGGAAACGCGCACTAACTCCATTTGTTCTCCTGGTTGTAGCCCCCGAAATTGGCGCATAACTTGCTTCCACTCAGTCACAGAAGATACAGTCAATCCAGGAATTGACACTGTGAAAGCAGTTTCGCCATTAATACTAATCCAGTAATGACGGGCGGGATCGATACCTAAAAGCCACTGAGATTCATCATCTAGACGATAACGGGGGCAAAGGAGAAACAGCTGAGTCATGACAGTAGGTTAATCTTACAAAACTTCAATTTGTGCAAAAACCTTCAGGGTAAGGAGGTCTAAGGCTTTTGCGAATCTTTTATGAATCTTAAGGTTTGTTGCTCTAAACGTGAATACCTTTGCAACAAAAATTAGCAAAAGTTATATAACCTATTAAATACACTCACTTTTTAATGAAGTTTTGTAAAGTTACTTCGCCTGTTTTTGGCACCCTGAATGGAGAGCGGCTCGATCTAGGAAAGGGAAGCGCTCTTTTGTGAACTGGCTGATTGGGGATTGTGGTTTGATTTCAGTTATCTTTAGTTTTACTGGGTAGACTAGCTTCTAACTTAAGACAGTTGCGACCATTTACTTGTAAACGGTACTCTACTCTATCCATTAATCGATTCATAATTAGCCAACCATAACCGCTTTCTTGTTTATCTTCTGGGCTAGGTGGTAAATAAGTAGATATATCGTAGCCTTTGCCATGATCCCAAATTTCCAGAGCCAGATCTCGCTCTTGGAGTTCTAAGCGAATGAGGATGGGTAAATTAGGCTGGTCTTTGTGAGCATGGCGGACTACGTTAGAATATGCTTCTACCAGAGCTAAACGTAGGCGATTAGATTGACGCGGCCAATCAACCGAGTCTCCTAGTTCTACTTCTAAACACCCAAGTAACCAGCTTTCAACTATAGTCAAAAATTTCAGGTCACTGGGGATATGTAACTCCGTTCTCATTGATTACAGAACCTCCAAAGAAAGTATGGTTTGGTCGTCTTCTTGTACTTGATTTTGTCCGCGAATGCGATCGAGTAAGCGGGTCAAATCCAATGGATTAGCCTCTTGGGTGAGTAAAGTCCATAAACCTTCTTGTTTCAGCATAAACCGCTGGCTCGGATCGCTACCATTGCCACTGCCTGGGGTGAGGTCTTCTTGGGTGACGGTAGCTTCGGTGATGCCATCGCTTGCTAACAGAAGTGCTTCCCCTGGTTTGAGTTGTAATTCGCCAGCAGTTCCTCTCCATACTGGTAGTATGCCCAAAGGAACGCCTCTGGCTTTAAGGAAGTTAGGTTGAACTCCATCTATTTTTTTGGCTACGTCTTTGTATGACCAAACCAAGGGATAAATATGACCAGCGTTAGCATAAACTAATTCACCAGTCGAGGCGGTGTAACGTGCCAGAACCATTGTAATGAAGCAGTTATTCCCGATCAGGTCTTCGGAAAGGCTGCTGTTAAGATTCTGCATGAGAACGTGAGGAGTGGGAGGATTTTCTTGGGAAAGTTCTCTTCGCATGACTGAGATGGCGCTTGCCATAAACAATGCTGCGGGGACACCTTTCCCGGAAACATCTCCGACTGCTAACCAAATGTCTCCTTTGGGATGAACAAAAACTTCAAAGAAATCGCCTCCGACTTCTCTAGCTGGGAAGCAACAAGCTTGGATTCTGATTCCTTCTAAATCGGGCCAACTTTGGCGGAGCAGGTTATTTTGAATTTGCCGAGCTACTTCGAGTTCGGCTCGCATTTGCTGTGCTTGTTCTTGGGTGCGTTGGTAAAGTTTGGCTTGGGAAAGTGCTAGTGCTGCTTGCTCGGAGACACTTTCGATTAGTTGTACGTCTTCGGATGACCAAGTTTCCCGGTTGCTTTGGTGATACAGGCACAGGACGGCGAGTAGTTCCTGCTGACAGATTAAGGGAATGATTAGCTGTGTTGATTGTTTGCCTTCGTTGTCGTTGCTTTGAATGGTTTTTGGTTGTTGGGTTTCTAGGACTGTTTGTAAGCCAGCAGGGTCGATCGCCAGTTCGATATCGATTCCAGCGGCATGATAAGAAAAGGACTCTGATAGTAAGCGTAAGCCTTCCACTGGTCGCAGTAAACAAGCAGCTGTTCCAAAGGTTTGACCGATGGTTTCTACAATTTTTTGCAGCATACTGCGATAGTCCAAAGATTCCCGAATCGCACTAGTTACAGCATTAAATATAGTTTCTCGCTGTAAGGCGCGGCGTAGTTCATCAGTCCGACGCTTCAGGACTCCGTAAGTCTCTGAAGCTTGTTGAACTACGGCTTTTAATTCGGTAGGATTCCAAGGTTTGGTGATGTATTTAAAGACTTGACCTGAGTTAATTGCTTCTACTAGGTCTTCTACATCTGTGTATCCTGTAAGCAGGATACGAATTGTGTCTGGAAAGCGTTCTACTGTCCGACCTAAAAATTCTGTTCCGTTCATTTGGGGCATTCTCTGGTCGGAGATAATTACCGCCATTTCGCCTTCTTTGTCGAGTACTTCTAGGGCACTTGGCCCACTTTCGGCTTTGTATACTTGAAATTCACGCCGAAAAGTTCTGTACAGCAAATCGAGGTTATCAGGCTCGTCATCTACTACCATGAGTTTGAGTTTGCTGCCGTCTCCCCGACTCATCTATTACTCCACTTCCAAGTCATAATAATTGGGAATTTTGAATTCTAAATTCTATAATTCCCAATTCGAGAATTTAAAATTCAAAATTCGTGGTTTCTGTTTTACCCTACTAATCCAGAGCGTAGGGCTCGCACAGCCGCTTGAGTACGGTCATCAGCACAGAGTTTGTTTAAAATGTTACGGACGTGAGTCTTCACTGTTCCGACGGTGATGTACAGTTTTTCTGCGATCTGCGCGTTGCTGAAACCTTCCACAATCAGTTGTAGCACTTCCAATTCCCTTTCGGTTAAGGGATATGCTTCCAGCATATTGGTATATTCTGGCTCTGTGGCTTGGATGGCTACGGTTTTGGAACTGACTGGAGGAATTTGAGCGGTTGTGGAGCCTGGTTCTATAGGTTGCCTGGTTTGACTGAGTACAATTTTGGCGATCGCCGGATCGATCCAAGAGTTGCCTTCTTGTGTTACCTGCAATGCTTCTAGTAAGCGATCGAAGCTAATGTCTTTCATGCAGTATGAGTCTGCACCAGCAGCAAAAGCTGCCATTACCGCTTCTTCGTTATCTTGCAAGGTCAATATTAAGACTTTTGGAACTGGGTTGTTTTCGTCTTGAGTCTCTTTTAACTTTTTCGTCAACTCAATGCCGTCTATATCTGGCAATCCAATATCAACTATGGCAATATCTGGTTGAGATCTCTGTAATAAGTTTAGTCCCTCAGTACCATTAGCAGCTTCACCTACAACTTCAATTTCCTGCCGTTGTTGTAAGGCTGTCTTAATCCCCACACGAGTGAGGTCATGATCTTCAATGAGGGCAACGCGAATTTTTTTCATTGTCAACGTTCCCAATAATTTATGAGTTTTACTTGTGCCACACTAGTTTACAAATGTTTCCAGGGGTTTAGTTAAATTACACCCCTTGGCAGGAGAGATATTTTCCTCAATCTCGATAGATTCAAAGTAATAGAGTAGTTAATTAGCATTCTTCAAGTTTTGCTTAAAAAACTCAGATGTGAAACTAATACCAAGGAGGGTTTTAATTTGACCTGTTTGATACTGTTTGGATTACGAGACGATCGTAATGCTTGCTCCACTAGTTCTTGAGTATGGGTGCTCTACTCCTGTAATTGAGTGAATTCCAATGATTCAAGGGTTTTTGGCTAGTAGATGCAAGTAAGGGCTGACTGGGATATTACACTATTAATGGCAGAAATACCTTCTATATTCTGAGTTCTCATCTCCACAAGTCAACTTTAATTAGTTGCTAACGCTTATTCAGTATACCTGGTAAGGGCTAGGAGAATAAGTGGGAGTGAGATTGTCCTATAGGGTAATTCAAGAGAAAAATTTTTTGTTAACCCGCATAGCGTTGTTATAGCTCCAGATGGGGTCAATCTTGATTTTCCTGCTGGCAGTTAATTAATCCCATAAGCTGCGATTTTTCCCAAATATTAGCATTTTTCGGTTGCCAGTTGTGGGTTGTTGGTGTTATGTGCCAAATTTTCTCATGGAGGGGCTGGGATAACCACTATGAATTGTATTTAAAAGAACTTTAATTACATCTGTCAACAAATTTTTAATAATCATGGCAAAAAATTTTCTAGTCTTAGTGGTCGATGATGACACAGTAGAGCGCAGGGCAGTTTGTCAGTGTCTCCGGGATACTGATGAGTTACTAGAGCTTTATGAAGCGTCTGACTTTGCTGAGGCTTTAGTAATTTTACAAGCACAAAAGTTAGATTGTGTGTTTTTAGATGAGAGTTTACTAGATGCTCAAGGTTTAGGGTTATTGGAGAGGTTATCTGCTGTAGATGTGCGGGTGCCAATTGTGGTGTTAACTAATGAGGAGGATGAAGCAACTTTTGAGCAATTGTTAAGAATGGGAGTATCTGATTATGTAAGTAAAGCTAAGATGTCGGCGTTGCTTCAAAGTAATTTGGCACATTTAATGCGACTTTAGCGGGCTAAAAAAAGATTGTTGTTAGAATATGAGTCGGCAAAGGACGATCGCTTAAAAAGTTGGGATAATTTATCGGTAGACTTGGGGGAGGAAAGCGACCCTCAATTTAAGATAACTGAAAAGTTGCCAAGAGCGATCGCTATTTTACGTCAACAGCAACAGCAGTTAATGACTCTGCAACGTTTAACAAATCTCCTTATCCTCGACCTTTCCAAAATTGAAGCAGGTAGATTGGATTTACAACGACAACAATTCAACTTGGAATCTTTGGTTAGGGAAGCTACAGAAGAAGTGCGTTTTTTGGCAGAGGAAAAGCATATAGATTTACAATTAATGATTAATTTGAGTAATCCGATAATTATTAATGATAGCCATCGCTTAAAGCAAGTTTTTATGAATTTACTATCAAATGCGGTTAAGTTTACTTCTTTTGGTAAAGTAGAAGTGGAAGTATTTGAAATTAATCCGCTGGGATTAGCTATCCGTGTGATAGATACGGGAATTGGAATTGCTGAGGAACATTTAAAAAATATTTTTCAGGAGTTTTGGCAAGTAGATCAAAGTTTTACCAAAACCCATTATGGCACTGGTTTAGGTTTGGCGATTATTAAATCTTTGGTGGAACTAATGAAGGGAAAGGTGTATGTGACAAGTGAATTGGGAAAAGGTTCCTGTTTCCAAGTAGAAATTCCTCGTCATATACCGCCGCTTAATTACACAAGCAATTGTGGTAGAAGGTTACTCAAATGATTTGATTTTTTCTGCTATTCTGAGTTTGGCAGAACGCGATCGCGAATTCTGCTCTATCTCTGATTCTTGGGGTATAATTGGTTTTTTGGTAATCACTTGCAAAGTCGGTGATTCTTTGAAAGAATGTTTCACTAACCTATCTTCTAGACTGTGAAAACTAATAATCCCAATTCTTCCCCCTCCTTTTAACCAATTGGGTGCTGTTTTCAGGAAAGTTTCTAAAGATGCTAATTCTTGATTGACGACTATTCGTAATGCTTGAAATACGCGAGTTGCTGGGTGAATTCTGCCATAACGGTAGGAACGGGGAACGCTATGAAATATTTCGTTTGCTAATTCGGTGGTAGTTTTAAATGGTCGCTTTTCGACTATTTGTTTAGCTATTCGACGCGACAATCTTTCTTCGCCATACTTATAAAAAATATCTGCTAATTCTGCTTCTTCCCACTCGTTAATAATGTCAGCGGCGGTTAAGTTTTCTCTTTGATCCATTCGCATATCTAATTCTGCTTCTTGGCGAAAACTAAAACCTCTAGAACCTGTATCTAAATGAAAGGAACTAACGCCTAAGTCAGCAATTATGCCATCAAATTTTAAATCTTGTGGTTGATATGTAGCAAAATTACCATGCCAAAAGGTAATGCGATCCGTATATTCAGCTAATTTATTTTTAGCAGCATTAATAGCTTCTGCATCGCGATCGATCGCTATTACTTGAGTATCTGATGCAGCTTCTAAAATTAACCGAGTATGTCCACCACCACCTACTGTTGCGTCAAGATAAATTCCACCGGGACGAATTGCTAACCCAGAGATTAATTCATCTGCTAAAACTGAAATATGGACAAAGTTAGCTTGTTTTTCCTGATTTTTGGTGTTGGGGTCGATCGCATCCATAGCTAAAAATAATTAAATGATTATAAATAAATTTTAGACTATTTTCTGTATGTAAGAGCCGTTCGCGGATTGGATATAATTTAAATTATACTTAATTTTTACCTACTACAATTTACTGGATTTACATTACTTAAAAAAAGCTAGACATCACAGAATTACTAAGAATATGATGGTAAACAAATAACCAAACTTCCGTTAGTCAAGTTTGGGTTAATAGCTATTTAAAAGTGGTGCTTCTTGAGGAAGAAGAAAGCTAGGGTTACTTGTTTTTAAGTGGATTTTTTTCACTCAGTTTATTAAGGAGAAATTGATGAATTTAAATAGATTGATTACAGGAGTAGCGATCGCTGGATTAGCGGTACTTACTGCTACTCCGACAGTTCCTTCCTTTGCTGGAGATCGGGTATCTAGTCAAACACAAACCCAGCAATATGCACAGCGTCGAGATGATTGGGATAGAGATAGGGACGATCGGTGGCGCGATCGCGATCGTCGTCGTGTCTGCTACTATGAACGTCGTGGTAGACGAGTTTTTTATTGCTGCCGTGAGAGAGTTTGGAACGGACGCTTTTTTGATGTACGGACTTCCTGCCGACCTGTAAGAAGGTAAAATATTGTTAATTAAAGTTGAGGTTCAGGTAAAACCGAGTTTTATTTGTCTAAAATAACTCGGTTTTTTGGCAATCTAATGATAAATAACCAAGGATGGCGCAACTGATAAATCCAACCTGAAAAACGGCTATGATTTCCCGACAAATGTCCTAATTCATGAGCAAGAATAGCCCGAAATTGTTGCGGCGAAAGTGACTGCATTAAGGGCAATCCTAAAAATAGGTAATTTCGCGTCCAACCGACAAACAAAATGCCAAATCGGGGAACTTGTAAGACTCCGGCATTTAGTTGGGTGTCTAAGAGAATGTGGTGAAATTTGGGGGTTTTTAAGGCTGCGGTTAGTTGAGCAATTACAGCAAATAGTTTTGGTGCTTCTTGGCGGGTGAGTTCTACTCCTTTGGGGGTGGCAAATCCGGCGTATAATAGTTGGGCGATCGCTAACACCAATAAAAAAGAGATCTCTTTTAAGCCGAGAAACCAAAAAATTGTACATAGCAGGGCAAATACTAAGAAAATGTAGCCGAAGCCTAATGCAGCTAGTAAGTTGTAGCCGGAAGGGTTAACACGGGCGTATTTTTCTAGTTTTTGAATTAAAGAGTCAAATTCTTGATGATTCATTCGGTTTTAGATTTTGGGTTATTCCAGTTAATTTATTGCTTTTTTTGAACCACGAAGACACGAAGGACACAAAGGAAGAGAAAGAAGAAAAAGAAAAGATAGGATAGGGATTTGGTATAACTGAGATCTTGCAGTAATGGAGGTTCTACCTCCTTTCACCTCGTTCCCCGGTTCAACCGGGGAACGAGAAACTCCAGGCTCCGCCTCTGGAGTGCAAGAGCTCAGTATTATAAAACTTCTCTCATTATATAAACAAATATAATCAGGCATAGTATCATATAACAATGAAGCTATCAGACTATGCTAAGCACTTAGGGATCTCATACCAAACAGCTTGGCGATGGTGGAAGTCTAACAAACTTCCACACCCAGCTAAACAAACCAAAACTGGAACTGTCATTGTTGATTTCAAGCCAGAATTAGAATCTTTAGTTCAAGATAACAAAGTAGTTATTTATGCTAGAGTTTCTTCTTCTGAGAATAAAGATAACCTTGATAGACAAGCGGAAAGATTAATTCAATATGCTACTGTTAAAGGCTATCAAATAGTTAGAGTTGTTAAAGAAAAAGGGAGTGGTTTAAATGACAAACGGAGGAAACTAGAAGACCTACTCAAAGAAGAAGATTACAATAT
>NZ_JBHFNQ010000191.1:0-2237 GCF_041929345.1 Floridaenema aerugineum BLCC-F46 | reverse complement strand
GGGGAAAATCAACACCATTGCTTCTCCCATCAGGGCATAAACTTCTGCCATTGATTTGCGTCCTAACCACTCAATTTTCGGAGATTTTTCCGCTGCTTTTGCCACCTCACCTGCTAAAGGGCCATCGCCAACAATTTTCAGTGGCATGGGATTTTTCAGTTGCTGCCAAGCCGCAAGTAGAGTATCTAGTCCTTTTTCTGGCGAAAGTCTGCCCACGAAAAGAGCATAGCCACCCAGCCCTGTTCCTACACCTGGGTCAGGATCGACAAAGTTCGGCTTGACGACAATCTTTTCGGCTGGAAAACCACCCTCAATAAATTTTTCGCGAGCAAACTGGGAGAGAGTGATGTAGAGATCCACCTTCTCTTGCCAAGTTTGCATGGCACGGTGTACCGTGAGCATGGTCGCGGTGACGCTACTGGCTGCCAAACTTCCTCGATAACAACTATGCTGCACTCCGGGATAGGGAATGGCTTTCCCCAGACAGTCAACACATACCTTTCCATCTCGGTAAAATAACCCATTGGGACACAACAAACGGTAATTTCTCAAGGTTTGCACTACAGGCACTCCCTTTGCCTGCGCCGCATAGTATACTGAGGGTGAAATTAGGGGAAAAAAGTTCTGCACATGGACTAGATCGAAGGCTTTGTCCCTGAGTTTTTGTTT
Source organism: Floridaenema aerugineum BLCC-F46 (assembly GCF_041929345.1). Classification (NCBI taxonomy): domain Bacteria; kingdom Bacillati; phylum Cyanobacteriota; class Cyanophyceae; order Aerosakkonematales; family Aerosakkonemataceae; genus Floridanema; species Floridanema aerugineum. The sequence goes on along the minus strand of NZ_JBHFNQ010000191.1, from coordinate 1,568 downwards.
GACAATGTTGTAAGCTTCAGTAGACCAAACGGTTCTCAGTGCCAAGTTTACTCCATTGATAGTGGGAACGCGATCGTTATTCTCCTGATACACTTCTACTTCGTGACCCATGTTCTGCAATAGCCGTTCTTCTAACTCACGAGACTCGTCTTCTCCACCACGGATCTGATAGTTGTTGTGTATGCTCAGTATTCTCACTTTATCCTCCAATAATTCTCTAAGTTTACGAGTTACTTTTTCATAAAGGAAGAATATTATAGTTACCGCTATACTTACTTACAGAACACTACGGTATATATCCTCCAAAATCCGGGTCTGTTTACTTAAGTTGAAATGATCTCGAACTCGCTGTTGTCCGTTAACACTGCAACTCTGCCAAAGAGTATGATCGGAAAGAAACAGCAGAATGTATTCGGCAAGTGTTTTCCAGTCCCGTTCCGGCGCTAGAAAACCAGTTTCTCCATGAGCTACAGCTTGAGGAATACCAGCATGAATCGAGCCAACAACTGGTAATCCCATAGACTGAGCTTCAACTACAACAGTGGGTAATCCTTCTGAGTCTCCTGTGGAAGCGGTGACACTGGGTACGGCAAGCAAGAGCGATCGATTCATCCAACTCTTCACCACATCAGAAGGTTGTAGTCCTAGAAACTTGTAGCGGCGCAGTGACTTTGCTGCCAATGCTTCCAGGCTCTCTCTCAGTGGCCCATCACCTATAATTACAAGCTCCACATCGTTCATTTGTTCTTGTACCTGAGCCATAGCCTGAATCAGATACTCACACCCTTTCTTTTCCGCTAATCGCCCTACAAAAAGTACAACTCGCTCACGAGGTATAGATGGATCGGGTGTAAACTTTTCCGTATCCACACCATAGTAATGGGCAATAACTTTGTCAGCCGGGAAACCTTGTTCTATCAGCTTTTCTTTAATAAACTCGGATACACCAATAAATAGATTCGCTTCACGCTTGAGCGCTTCTCGACGGCGTAGATAAACTCTAGTGGTAATGGATTCCTTTCGCGCATAGTCATCTTTCATAGTCGCATCTAGACCATAAAAAGTGACTATCATTGGCAGTTTCAAGCTTCGCATTAAAGGCAAAGCCAAAGCGCCACAGACTCCAAAATGAGCATGAATCAGAGCGGGTTGCAACTGCTGTACTTGCTGATACAGTTTGGGCGCAAATCCCGACACCTTAAACACAACTTCTTCCAAATTACCTACAACTCCACCCCGGTTAACAGTCAAGGTACGCTCGGAAGGCAAAGGTAATCCTTTGACGAAGCGAGAACCAACATAGTAAGGAGTAAATTGCTGCAATCCTTCCCCTTGAGCTTTAATAAAAGTTTCTGAAGGGGGAAGAAGCTTACCACAAAGAAAAACTACATTAGGATTAGACATTGTTGATTCTCTGAACATTAAGTTGGCTCTCCCGGATTTATGGTGATAACAAAATCTTATTTAATCGTAGGGTGTGTTAGGCACGGGCGATAAATTCAGCATTCCAATCCATCAATAAATTCCCGTGCCTAACGCACCGTTCCCTGGTTTGTAACATTTATGAA